>NZ_JBFUMN010000005.1:0-253539 GCF_054049335.1 Roseateles sp. P5_E1 | reverse complement strand
AGCCGCAGCCCTTCGGCAGGCACATCCCGCCCACCGGGCGCGATGTGTCCGGCCTCAGCCCCCGCGGGGACGGCGATGCTTGCGGCATTGAGCCTCAAGCACATCGCCATGGCGGGCCGGCTAGGGAGCGGCCCGGCGCTCGGCCCGCGGGCCCCCATGCGGAGTGGCAAGCATGACACTGCCGCCGCTGCAGCGCCGTAGCCTGCTGATGTGGCTGGCCGCCTCGTCGGCCCCATCGGCTTACAGCCAGCCCAGTGGTCCATGGCCGACGCGGCCGCTGCGCATCGTCGTGCCCTATGCAGCGGGCGGCGCGGCCGACGTCGCCGCCCGTCAGCTCGCGCCCGAGCTGCAGAAGAGCCTGGGCCAGCCGGTGACCATCGACATCAAGCCCGGCGCCGACGGCAATATCGGCACCGCCGAAGTCGCCGGCGCCAGCGATGGCCACACGCTGCTGATGGGCAGCGTTGGCACGCATGTCATCAACCCGCTGCTGTGGCGCCGCCTGCCCTATGACGCGGTGAAGGATTTCGCGCCGATCAGCCTGGTCGCGACCGTGCCGCTGGTGCTCGTCATCAACCCCGGTGTCGCGCAAGCCTTGGGCGTGCGCAGCGTGAGCGACCTGGTGCACGCCGCCACCACCCAGCCCGGGCGCCTGCACATCGCCTCCGGCGGCAACGGCAACCCGACGCACCTGTCCGGCGAGCTCTTCAAGCGACTGACCCAGACCTACATGCTGCACTTCCCCTACCGCAGCGCGGCCTCGGCCCAGCAGGACGTCATCGCCGGCAACATGGACCTGATGTTCGACTCCCTGCCCTCGGCCCTGCCGCAGATCAAGGCCGGCAAGCTGCTGGCCTTGGCCGTCACGAGCGCGCGGCGCAGCCCCAGCCTGCCGGAGCTGCCCACCGTCGAAGAAGCCGGCGGGCCGGCGCTCAAGGGCTATGAGGCCAGTGCCTGGATCGGCCTGTTTTCTCCCAGCGRCCAGCCGGCGGAGCAGCTTGCCCGCCTGCAGCGTGACAGCGTTGCCGCACTCGCCAGTCCCGCGCTGCGCGAGCGGCTGACCGCACGTGGCATGCTCGTGCATGGCAGCGGCGGGCCGGAGTTCGCTGCGCTGATTGCCGCCGAGACGGCCAAGTGGGCGCGCGTCGTCCAGCTTTCGGGCGTCAAGGTAGACAGATAGAGTGAGCCCCTCGCCCGGTCTTGCTCTGCTGGACGCGGGCAAGCCCAGTCGGTCCCCCGTGGGGACGACGATGCTTGCGGCATTGAGCCGCAAGCACATCGCCAGCGCGGGCCGGCTTGGGAGCGGCCCGGCGCTCGGCCCGAACGCGCATCACTGATGGAGATCGCCATGAAGCTGAACCGTCGCCAAGTTGCGGCCCTGGCCGGCAGCCTCGCGCTGCCTGCCGCCGCCCAAGCGCCGTGGCCGAGCAAGCCCATCCGTCTCGTCGTGCCCTTCACGCCTGGTGGCACGACCGACCTGCTGGCCCGTGCAATGGCGCCCGAACTGCAGCAGCGCCTGGGGCAGGCTGTCGTCGTCGACAACAAGCCTGGCGCCGGCGGCAATATCGGTTCGGCCGAGGTCGCCAAGGCCACGGACGGCCACACGCTGCTGATGGGCACGGTCGGCACGCATGCGATCAACGCGTCTCTCTACCCCAAGCTGCCCTACGACCCGGCGAAGGACTTCGCGCCCATCACGCTGGTCGCGGCCGTGCCCAATGTGCTGGTGCTCAACCCCGCCAACGCGGCGCGTTATGGCATTCGCAGCGTGGCTGACCTGATCCGCGTCGCGCGCGCCAATCCTGGCAAGCTCAACATGGCCTCCAGCGGCAACGGCACGTCCATCCACCTGGCCGGCGAGCTGTTCAAGAGCATGACGGGCAGCTTCATGCTGCACTTCCCCTACCGCGGCTCGGGTCCCGCCCTGCTCGACCTGATCGCCGGCAACACCGACCTGATGTTCGACAACCTGCCCTCGGCGCTGCCGCAGATCAAGGCCGGCAAGCTGCTGGCCCTGGCCGTCACCAGCGCTCAGCGCAGCCCGGCGGTGCCCGACCTGCCCACGGTGGCCGAGGCGGGTGGCGCGGTCCTGAAGGGCTATGAAGCCAGCTCCTGGTTCGGCCTGTTGGCGCCTGCCCACCAGCCGGCCGACCAGGTCGCCCGCTTGCAGCGCGAAGCCGCGGCGGCGCTGAATACGCCGGCGCTGCGCGAACGGATGGCGGGGCAGGGCGCAGTGGCTGGTGGGGGCTCCTCCGCGGAGTTCGCGGCGCTCATCGCCAGCGAGACCCTCAAGTGGGCCAAGGTCGTGAAGGTCTCGGGCGCCAAGGTCGATTGATGTCCCTCTTGCGCACCTGGCGCGCTGACCTGATCGCCGGCGCCGTCGTCGCCGTGCTGTTGATCCCGCAGAGCCTGGCCTACGCGATGCTGGCCGGCCTGCCGCCGCAGGTGGGGCTGTATGCCAGCCTGCTGCCGCTGCTGGCCTATGCGGCCCTGGGCTCCAGCCCGGTGCTGGGCCTGGGCCCGGTGGCGGTGCTGGCGCTGATGATTGCGCAGGCCCTGGGCGCGCTGCCGGCCAGCGTCAGTGCGACCGAAGGCGCGCTCGTGCTCGCAGCCGAGGTGGGCCTGCTGCTGGCCATGGCGGCCTTGCTGCGCCTGGATGCGCTATCCAGCCTGTTGTCGGTGCCGGCGCTGCGCGGCTTCGAGACCGGCGCGACGCTGATGATCGCGGCCGGCCAGCTGCCGGTGTTGCTGGGCAGTGCGGCGGCGGGCTTCACGCTGCCCGACCTGATCGCATCGGCCCCGCAGGGCGGCTTCGGCGTCGCCAGCGCGGTCTGGGGAGGCGCAGGCATCGCGCTGCTGCTGCTGTCGCGCCGGGCCGGCCCACGCCTGCTGGCGCGGCTGGCGCCGCTGCTGCTGCTGGTTGCGGCGATGGCGCTGTCGGCCTTCACGCCCGCCGCCATGGGCGTTGCCCAGGTCGGTGCGCTGCCGTCGCTGGTCTTGCCGCTCGGCTTGCCGCGGCTGGAGGCTGCGCTGTGGCTGCAGTTGCTGCCGTCCGCAGCCCTGGTGGCCCTGATGGGTTTCGTTTCCAGCCTGGCGGTGTCGGAATCGCTGGCGCAGCGGCGTGGCGAAAAGCTGCTGCCGGCGGCCGAGATGCGCGGCCTGGCAGCGGCCAACCTGGTCGCGTCGGTCAGCGGCGGCATGCCGGTGGCGGGCAGCTTCTCGCGCAGCATCCTGCTGCACGAGGCCGGCTCGGCCAGCCGCTGGAGCCTGGTGTTCGTCTGCGCCTTCATGTTCGTCGCGATGCTGCTGCTGGCCGAACCGTTGGCTCATTTGCCCAAGCCCGTGCTGGCCGCAACCATCGTTGTGGCCGTGCTGGGCGGCTTCTCGCTGCAGCCCTACCGTGAGGCCTGGCGCTATGCGCGCGCCGAAGGGTTGTTGATGGTGGCCGTCACGGTGGCCGTGCTGTGCTGGAGCATCGCGGCCGCGCTGGCCATCGGCGTGGTGGGTTCTGTCGCGCTGCTGATCCAGCGCACGGCCCAGCCCCACGTCGCCCGCATCGGCCGCGTGCCGGGCACGCAGCATTACCGCAACCTCGAGCGCTATGCCGTCGAGTGCCGGCCCGAGGTCGTCGGGCTGCGCGTCGACGAGAGCCTGGTGTTCACCAATGCCCGCGGCCTGGTCGACGCCGTGCTGGCCCATGTGCGCGAGCACCGTGAGAAGGTCGGCGCGCCGCAGCGCGTGCTGATGCTGATGGCGCCGGTCAACCACATCGATGTGTCGGGCCTGACCGCCCTGCAGGAGCTGCATGCGGCGCTGCAGGCTGAGGGGCTGAGGCTGGAGTTCTCCGAGGTCAAGGGCCCGGTGCTGGACAGGCTCAAGGCCGTGGGTTGGCTGGAGCGCTATGACGTTTCGCTCTACCTCAGCCACCACGAAGGCATCCAGGCCGGCGAACATGCCCTGAGGCCGAGTCTGGCCGACATGGATGCCCCAGGACAGCTGTAGGGCTCTTCTGCTACCGTCTTGGCCCAATTCCCGGTCCCCGGACGCCATGAACGACAAAGAGACATTGCTCGGCATCCGCCGTGGCATCGAGAAGGAAAGCCTGCGCGCCCTCCCCGGGGGCGGCCTGGCGTTGACACCGCATCCGGTGGCCCTCGGCGCGGCCCTGACCCATCCGCACATCACGACCGACTACAGCGAGTCGCAGCTGGAGCTGATCACCGGCGTGCATGCCGGTGTCGACGACTGCCTGCTGGAGCTGACCGAGGTCCACCAGGCCGTCTACCGGGCCCTTGCCGACGAGCGGCTCTGGGTGGGCTCCATGCCCTGCGGCCTGCCCACGGACGAGACCATCCCGATCGGCCGCTACGGTTCGAGCAATGTCGGCCGTGCCAAGAGCGTCTACCGCATGGGCCTGGGCCAGCGCTATGGCCGGCGCATGCAGACCATCTCGGGCATTCACTACAACTGGTCGTTGCCGGGCGTGTCGACGGAGGGCTATTTCGGTGCCATCCGCAACTTCCGCCGCGAGGGCTGGCTGCTGCTCTACCTCTTCGGCGCCAGCCCGGCGCTGTGCGACAGCTTCGTGCATGACCGCGAGCATGGCCTGCAGCGCCTCTCCAACCACACCCTCTACCTGCCGCACGCCACCTCGCTGCGCATGGGCCGGCTGGGCTACCAGAGCGACGCGCAGTCCAGCATCGCCGTCACCTACAACTGCCTGGAGAGCTATGCGGCCTCGCTGCAGGAGGCGCTGAGCCGGCCTTATCCGCCTTATGAGGCCATTGGCGTGCAGACGCCCGGCGGCGACTACAACCAGCTCTCCACCAGCCTGCTGCAGATCGAGAACGAGTTCTACAGCACCATTCGCGCCAAACGGGTGATCCGCTCCGGCGAGCGGCCGCTGCATGCGCTGCGCGAGCGCGGTGTCGAGTACATCGAGGTGCGGCTGATGGACCTCGACCCCTTCGAGCCGGTCGGCATCGGTGCCGACGCCATCCGCGTGCTGGACGCCTTCCTGCTGCACTGCCTGAAGAGCGACAGCCCCGACGACACGCCCGACGAGATCGCCGCCAACAGCCGCAACCAGCACCGCGTGGCCGCCCGCGGCCGGGAGCCGGGCCTGATGCTGGAGCATTGGCGCGGGGGTGAGCGCAGCCTCGCCGACTGGGCCGGCGAGATCCTCGCCGCCTGCGCTGTGCACGCCGCGGCCCTTGACGCGGCCCATGGCGGCGACGCCTACCGCGCGGCCCTGCGCCGCGTCGGCCAGCGCCTGCAGCAGCCCGAGCTCTGCCCATCGGCGCGCGTGCTGACCGTGATGGCCCAGGACTTCGACGACAGCTATGTCGGCTTCACCCGCCGCCAGAGCGACGCCACGCGTGCGGCCCTGCTGGCGCTGCCGTTTCCAGACGAGCTGCAACGCCGCTTCGAGAAGATGGCGGCCGAGTCGCTGGCCGAGCAGGCCCGCATCGAGGCGGCCGACACCATGGATTTCGAGGAGTTCCGGCGCTTCTACGTGGCGCCGGCGCGGATGGCGGTTTAGGGCCGTTCGGCCCTAAATGCTGGGGTCCAGCGTTGCGTAGACCGACGAGCTGAAGCGCGGCCGGTCGTCCTGCGCGTCCTTCGCCCAGCGCGTCAGGTCCTCGGCCGGCATCGGGCGCGCGAACAAAAAGCCCTGCAGCTTGTCGCAGCGTTTGCCGCGCAGCACCTCGGCCTGGCCTTCGGTCTCGACCCCTTCTGCCACCACCTGCAGGCCTAGCGCATGGGCCAGTTCGATGACGGCCCTGACGATGGCGCGGGCGTCGGCGCTGCTCTCCAGGTCCTGGATGAAGCTGCGATCGATCTTGAGCTGCGACACCGGCAGGCGACGCAGATAGGCCAGGCTGGAATAGCCGGTGCCGAAATCGTCAATGGACAGGCACAGACCGAGTTCGGCCAGGCGCTGCAGTGAGCGTTCGGTGGCGGTGGCGTCGTCCATCGCGACGGACTCGGTGATCTCGCAGGTCAGTTGGCGGGCGTCGACGCCATACTGGGCCAGCGCCTCCTCGAAGCGGCGCACCAGGGCGTCGGGCTGGCGCAGCTGCTGCACCGACAGGTTGATGGCCACGCGCATCTGCAGGCCCGCCTCACGCCAAAGTGCAATCTGGCGACAGGACTCCTTGATGACCCAGTCACCCAGCGGCACGATCAGACCGAAGCGCTCGGCCACCGGGATGAAGACGACCGGGCTGATCGCACCGCGCTGCGGGTGCTGCCAGCGCAGCAGCGCCTCGACGCCCCTGACTTCGCCGTGGGCAGTGGCGATCTTGGGCTGGTAGTGCAGGGTCAGGCGGCCGCTGCCGGTTTCGCCGGCCAGTGCGGCGCGCAGGTCGCGGGCCAGCTCGACCTGCTCGCGCACGCCGGCCTGCATATGCGCCTCGAAGAAGGCAAAGCCATTGCCGCCCGCACGTTTGACCGACTGGGCGGCCGAATCCGCCTGGGCCACCAGCGCCTCGCCGGGCCCCTTGCCGTCGTACAGCGCGATGCCGACCGAGGCCGACAGCCGCAGCGGCTGGCTGCCGGCGCCAGGCACGCCCGTCATGGGCTCGGCCAGTGCGTCCAGCAGACGCTGGGCGATTTGGGCCAGCGTCGTCTCGCCGACCTCGCCTTCGAGCACCAGCACGAATTCATCGGCGGCCAGCCGGGCCAGGGTGTCGTGGCCACGGGCCAGGCCTTGCAGCCGCAGAGCGGTCTCGCGCAACACCTGGTCGCCGGCGGCCAGGCCGAAGCTGTCGTTGATGGGCTTGAAGCCGTCCAGGTTGACGGTCAGCAGGGCCAGACGAGCGCCCTCGCGCTGGCCGCGCGCGGCGGCATGCTGCAGGCGGTCGTCAAGCAGCTGGCGGTTTGCCAGGCCGGTCAGCGGGTCGCGCAGCGCGATTTCCTGCAGCTCGGTCGTGGCGGCCTGCAGGGACTGCTGCAGCCGGTTGGTGCGGCGCTGGCCGCGGGCGTCCAGGGCCGAGGTGATCAGCGTCAGCAACAGCAGCGCGAAGGTGGCGCCGGCGACGAGATTGCCGAGGTTGTCGCCGCGCAGCGCGTCGGCGCTGAGGCAGACCGTGCCTTCGGCAATGTCGGCGGCGGCCATGCCGGTGTAGTGCATGCCGGCCACGGCCGCACCCATGACGAGGGCCGCGACGAGCTGGCCCCAGCGGGCCCAGGCCCGCGGCAGCCTGCGCAGGCCGAAGAAGATGATGAGGGCCGCGGCGGCTGCGCCGGTGGCGACGGCGACCGAGGCCGCCACCAGGCCCCAGTGCCACTGGATGCCGGGGGCCAGCACCAGGGCGGCCATGCCGGTGTAGTGCATGGCGCAGATGCCAGCGCCCATGCTGATGGCGCCCACGGCCAGGCGGGTGGGCGTCAGCGCCTCTCCGGCCGCAACGCGCAGCGCGATAGCCGACACGCCCACGGCCGCGAGCCAGCTCAGCAGTGTGACGGCGCTGTCATAGCCGACGAGGAAGGGCAGCTTGAGGGCCAGCATGCCGACGAAATGCATGGCCCAGATGCCCGTGCCCATGGACAGCGAACCGGCAATCCACCAGGTGCGGGCGACCAGCGCATCGGGCGTGCGCACGCGTTGGGCGAGGTCCAGCGCCACATAGGAGGCGAAGGCAGCGGTCAGGTAGGACAGCACCACGACCGCCGGGTCGAAGCGCAGCGCGAGTACGGCAGCGGACATGCCGCCAGTATGAAAGCCCGACGCAAGATTGGCCCGGCGCCATTCGCTTGCTGCGTGAAGGGGTGCCGGAACCCACGGCTCACGCTGGGGAGATGCGTGCAACGTGACCGGCCTCGCGCCCCACGGGGCGCGGATGGGCCTCTTGGCACAGGGCCGCAGGTCCCGGCGCACCAGCGCCGAGCGGCTCGCGCCAGCGAGCTGCGTGCCAAGTGACCAACAAAAAAAGACCCGGTCAGCAGGCTGCCGGGTCGTGAAGCCCTCAGGGTAGAGGGCGTCGTTGGGATGGAGGCACTCTAGAGCTTCGGCCGGCGCCCCGGTGGGCAATATTCACTTGCACTGCCCATAATCCCGCCATGTCAGCCCCCCAGCACCGCCCCACCGAAGCCCTGTCCGAAGCCGATCTGGAGCGCCTGCAGGCTCTGCTTGACGCCTTGCCGGCGCCGCTGGAACCGCTGGACGTCAGCATGGCCGATGGCTATCTCTGTGGCGTGCTGCTGCAGCCTTCAGTCGTGTCGCTGGAGCAATGGCTGCCGCCGCTGCTGGACAGCGAGGGGCGACCCATTCCCCAGCGCATCAGCGACGAGTTGATCGGGCTGCTGCGCCGCCGCCACAAGGAGCTGAACCTGGCCATCGTCGGTCGGCAGTGGTTCGACCCCTGGGTGTTCGAGCTCGACGAGGACGCCAGCCCCAGCGAAACCGTGCTGCCGTGGGTGGCCGGCTTTGCGCATGCGCTGGACGCCCATCCCGCGCTGATGAAGCTGCCCGAAGAACCGCTGCTGGAGCCGCTGGCGGCCCTCTATCTGCACCTGGACCCGGACGACCTCGAGGACGCCGATACGCTGCTCGAGGAGATCGAGTCGCTGGAGCCGCCGACCGATCTGGAAGAAGCGGTCGAGGGGCTGGTCAGCGCGGTGTTGATGCTGGCGGACGTGTCTAGGCCATTGAAGCCGCAGCCGGCCCAAAAAGCCGTCGGGCGTGCAGGCCCAGGCCGGTCGCGACCGAAGCAAAGCGGTCGCCGCTGACGCGCGCCGCGGCGGGGAAGCCGGCGGCCATGCCGTCCACCAGCAGGCGCAGCCCGGTTGAGCCGCCGGTGAAGTAAAGGGCGTCGATCTGGCCGGCCTTCAGGCCGGCAAGCGCCACGGTTTCGTGGGCGGTCGAGATGATGCGGTCGAGGTCGGCGCGCAGCGCGTCCACCGCGGTCTTCTCGCTCAGCGGCAGTACCAGGCCGGTCTCGATGTGACCGAGGTCCATCGTCGTGTCCTCGCCGCCCGACACGGCAATCTTGGCGCCCTCGGCGCGAGCGGCCAACTCGTGGCCCAGGCGCTCCTCCAGCACCGTCATCAGCCGGGCGTGCTGGCGCACGTCGCTGAACCAGCTCTTCATGCCGCGCCACTCGGCCACGCGCAGCGGCGAGTAGCAGGTGTTGATCAGATGCCAGGTGGCCAGGTCGAAATAGATGCCGCTGGGCACCTCGCGTCCGCTGGGTCCCGTGGTGCGGTAGCCGAACTCCTGCAGCAGGCCGGCGAGTTCGATGTGGCGGTCGAAATCGGTGCCGGCGATGTGGATGCCGTGGCTGGCCAGGATGTCGTCGCGGCGCGCCAGGCGCTGCATGCGCTCGGGGCCGACGCGCACGATGGAGAAGTCGCTGGTGCCGCCACCGATGTCGGCGACCAGCACGACCTGTTCGCGCGTCGCCTGCTGCTCGAAGTCGAAGGCCGCCGCGATCGGTTCGTACTGGAAATGCACCTCGCGAAAGCCGACCGCGCGGGCACAGGCCTCCAGCTGGGCCTGGGCGGCCGCATCGCGCTCGGGCTCACTGTCGACGAAGAACACCGGCCGGCCCAGCACGGCGCGCTCGGGTTCGCCGGCCAGGCGGCGCAGCCGCTTCAGGTAGCCGGCGACGATGTCCGAATACTTGGCGCCGCGGCCGCCGCCCACATCGGTGGTCTGGTCGATGAGGGGCGAGCCGAGGATGCTCTTCATCGAGCGCATCAGCCGGCCGTCGTGGCCCTCGACATAGGCAGCCACGGCGGCGCGGCCGAAGGCGCGCGGCGGGCCGTCGGCGTCGTGGGCGCCTTCGGTGAAGTAGAAGACCGCGGTCGGCATCGTGCGTTGAGCCGGTTCCAGCTCGATGAGATGCATCTCGCCGGCGGCCGTGCTGGCATTGGGCACCGCCACCGCGGAATTCGACGTGCCGAAGTCAATCGCGCAAAAAGGGGGAGGGGCAATCATTCGAATTACGGCCCTGGGAGGCCAGTCCTGACAAGTCCTGAAAAGTTCGGAGGAAAGGGCGCGGATTCTAGGAACACAATCGCGCGCCTGATTTGCGGAGATTCGATGAAGACGCGCCATTTCGCTCCCCTCCTGCTGGCTGCCGCACTGGCGGCCTGCGGCCAACGTTCCGAGCAGGACCTGCTCGCCGCCGCGCAAAAGCGCATGGAGCAGAAGGACGTCGGCGGTGCTGTCATTGAACTGAAGAATCTGCTGCAGCAGAACCCCGAGAACGCCAAGGCCCGGCATCTACTGGGCAAGGCGCTGCTGGATGCCGGTGACGTAGCCGGCGCCGAGATCGAGTTGCGCCGGGCCTGGGAGCTGGGCGCGCCGCGCGACGAACTGGCGCCGCTGCTGGCGCAAACGCTGCTGCTGTCGGGCCAGTCGCGCAAGTTGATCGGCGAATTCTCCGACCAGACCCTGGCCGACCCCGTGGCCCAGTCGACGTTGCAGCAATACCTGGCCATGGCCTTCCTGGCTCAGGGCAACGTGACCGAAGCGAAGGCGGCGGCCGGGCGAGCCCTGCAGCTGCAGCCCGAGTCCGAGGACGCCATCATCGTCAGCGCCCGCACCAAGGTGGCCGCCGGCTTTCCCGACGAGGCCCTCGCGGCGCTGGACCAGCTGATCCTGAAGAACCCCAAGGCGGGCAAGGCGCTGCTGCTCAAGGCCGAGGTGCTGCTGGCGCGCGGCAAGATGGATGAGGCCGAGCCGCTGCTGCGCGAAGTGCTGGTGCTGGATCCGCGCTCCTACGACGCGCGCTCGCTGCTGCTGCGCCTGGCGTTCGGTCGCCAGCAGATCGACGTGGCGACCAAGCTCGTCGACGAAATGCCGCCGGATCTCGCCAAGAAGCCGCAGGGTCGTTTCATGCAGGGCCAGCTCGCGCTGGCCAAGGGTGATGCGGCCAAGGCGAAAGAGCTGGCCGTGCCCCTGCTCAAGGTGATGCCCAACTACCTGCCGCTGCTGCGCCTGGCCTCGGGAGCCCATCAGCAGTTGGGCGAGCTTGCCGACGCGGAGAACCTGCTCAACCAGGCCCTCAAGCTCGCGCCTGAGGACCTGGCGCTGCGCCGCCAGTTCGCCGGGCTGCAGCTGCAGCGGCGCTCGCCCGCCAAGACGCTGGAGACGCTGCGCCCGATGCTTGAAAGCGGCCGCGCCGACGCCGACTCCCTGCTGATGGCCGGCAAGGCCCAGCTGATGCAGGGCAATTTCGAGGCTGCCGATCAGGCCTTCGGTGCCGCCGCCAAGCTGCGCCCTGACGACGCCAAGACCACCGCGGCCCTGGCACTGTCGGCCATCATTCGCGACAGCGCTGCGCCGGGCGGCGCCAGCCGGGCCAAAGCCGACGCGGCCATGAACCAGCTGCGCGACATTGCCGCCAAGGACAGCGGCAGCAGTTACGACCTGATGCTGATCAATGCGCTGCTGCGGCGCAATGACCTGCCTGCGGCCCTGGCAGCCCTGGACAGGCTAGCGCCCAAGATGAAGGACAGCCCGGTGCCGGACGGCCTGCGTGGGCGGATCCACCTCGTTCGCAAGGACACGGCGGCGGCGCAAGCCTCCTTCGAAGCCTCGCTGAAGGCCGATGCCGGCTATCTGCCCGCCGTGCTGGGCCTGGTCACGCTGGACATGCAGGCCAACCGCAGCGAGGCCGCCGTCAAGCGCCTGGAGAGCTTCGTCACGACCCAGCAGCATTCGCCGCAGGCCCGCTTGGCCCTGGCCGACCTGCTGGCGCAGACGCGTGCGCCGGTCGATCGCGTCACCGAGGTGCTCGCCGCCGGCGTGCGCGAGGAGCCGACCGAGGCCGCACTGCGCGTGTCGTTGATCGACCACTACCTGCGCAACGGCGACGCCGCCAAGGCCGCCCAGGCGGCGCAGGAGGCTGCGGCCGCCCTGCCGCTCAACGCCGACCTGCTGGAGCGCCTGGCGCGCACCCAGCTGGCGTCGGGCGACAAGGCCCAGGCTGCCAAGACCTATACGCGCCTGACGGTGATGGCGCCCACGCGCGCCCAAGGCTGGCTGGGCCTGGCCCAGCTGCGCTTCATGGAGAAGGACGACGCGGGCGCCGAGCGCGAAGTCAAGCGCGCGCTGGAAGCCGAACCGGCCTCCGTGCCGGCTCAGCGGCTGCTGATCCAGCTCGCCGCCCGCCAGGGCCGCGTCGACGAAGCGCTGACCGCCCTGCATGAGCGCCAGAAGAAGAATCCGCAGGAGGCCTTTGCGCTGATGGCGGAGGCCGAGATCGAGAGCAATCGCCAGCACTACGACGTAGCCATCGCGGCCCTGCGCAAGGCCGTCGCCCTGCGCGAGCCGGCCGACGCCGCACCGCGTCTGTTCTCCGTGCTGATGGCGGCCAAGAAGCGTGACGAGGCGCAGGCCTTCGAGACCCAGTGGGCGGCTGCGCACCCGCAGGACCAGAGCTTCCCGGCAGCCACGGCCGACATCCTGCTGGCCCGCGGCGAACTCGACCCGGCGCTCGCCCGCTATGAAGCACTGCTCAAGCGCAACCCTGACGCGCTGCCCATCATCAACAACGTCGCCTGGCTGCGCAGCAAGACCGGCAAGCCCGGTGCGCGCGAACTGGCCGAACGTGGCCTCAAGCTCAACCCCGACTACGCGGCCTTGCGAGACACCTATGCCACCGTGCTGGCCAACGAAAAGGACTTCAGCAAGGCGATCAGCGCGCAGCGCCAGCTCATCAGCGACCAGCCCGACCAGCCGGCCTACAAGCTCAACCTGGCGCAGATCCTGATCCAGTCCGGCGACAAGCCGGCCGCCAAGGCCGAGCTTGAAGGTCTGGCCAAGCTGGGCAAGAAGTTCCCGCAGCAGGCCCAGGTCGAGGCGCTGCTGAAGACGCTCTGATCAGACCGCGCCGTAGAAGCCGAAGGCCATGCCCGGCTTTCGGCCAGCGATCAACTCGGCCATCGCATGGCCCGAGCCGGCGCCATGCGTCCAGCCCAGGGTGCCATGGCCGGCGTTGATCCACAGGTTGCGCGCCTTCCTGCTGCGGCCGATGTAGGGGATGTTGGTCGGCGTGCTGGGGCGCAGGCCGGTCCAGTAGTTGGGCTCGCTGGTGTCGGCCACGCCGGGAAAGAGTTCCTCGTAGCGCTTGACCAGGGCGGCACAGCGCACCCGGGCCGTCGGTGAATCGAGGTTGAGGTCGAAGCCCGACAGCTCGGCCGTGCCGGCGATGCGGATGTGGTCGCCCAGGCGCGAGATGGCGATCTTGCGGGTGTCGTCCAGCAGGCTGACAACGCTGGCGGCCTCGGGCTTCTTCAGCCGCAGCGTGGCCGAGTAGCCCTTGGCGGGATAGATGTTCAGGTGCTCGCCGAGGGGCTGAACCAGGGCCGGCGTGTACGAGCCCATGGCGGCGACGAAGGCATCGGCCTTCAGCGTCTTGCGCTCGCCATTGCGGGTGTGGGCAACCTGCACGGACTCGATGCCGTCGCCCGCACGCTGCAGTCCGAGGATGTCGTGCTCGTACAGGAATTGCGCGCCGCGTTCGGCGCACAGCCGGGCGAGCTTCTGCGTGAAGACCTTGGCGTCACCGCTTTCGTCGCTGGGCGTGAAGGTGCCGCCGAATATGCGGTTGCCGAAGGCCGCCAGCGCCGGCTCGACCTTCAGCACCTCCTCACGGCCCAGCACGCGGCGGTCCACGCCATGGCGTCGCATGATCTCGGCGCCGGCGGCGCCGTTGTCGAAGTCGGCCTGGCTGGAGAAGAAATGCAGGATGCCGCGCTCCAGGCGGTCATATTCGATGCCGGTGCGCGCGACAAGATCTTTCAGCGAGGCATGCGAGTAGCGGCCCAGCTGCACGAGTTCCTCGACATTGCGCTCGAAGGCGGCGTTCGTGCACTGCATCAGGAAGGCCAGGCCCCAGCGCCACTGGTTGGGGTCCAGGCGCGGACGGAACAGCAGCGGCGAGTCGTCGCGCAACAGCCACTTGGCCACCTTGAAGGGTGCGCCGGCATTGGCCCAGGGTTCGCAAAAGCTGACCGAGATCTGCGCGCCGTTGGCGAAGCTGGTCTCCAGCGCGGCGTCCGGCTGGCGGTCGACGACGATGACCTCATGCCCCTCGTCGAGCAAATACCAGGCGGTGGCGATGCCGATGATGCCGGCGCCGAGAACGACGATCTTCATGGCTGTCCTTTTGAGTTCTTAGAGGGGTTGCAGGAGGAGTTGTAAACCCAGCGCGGCCATCAGCACAGCGACGAGGGCATCGATGACCCGCCAGGTGTGGGCGCTGCGCAACCGCGGCGCCGCCGCCGCCGCGCCGAAACCGAGCAGGCCAAACCACATCGCCGACGCCAGGCCGGCCCCGGCCGCGAAGGCGGTGCGCAGCTCGGCCGGCTGGCGCGCACCCAGGCCGCCGAGCAGCACGACGGTGTCCAGGTAGACGTGGGGATTCAGATAGGTGAAGGCAAAAGCGGCCGACAAGGTGGCGCCGAGGCTGGACGCGGCTGTTGCGGCATCCAGCCCGGGGGCGGGACGCCAGGCGCGCCGGGCGGCGAGCAGCGCGTAAATGAGCAGGAAGGCGGCGCCACCGAAGCGAAACACTTCCAGCAGAAGCGGCTGGCCCTGGATCAGCGCACCGAGGCCGAAGACGCCCAGCGCAATCAGCAGCCAGTCCGACAGCGTGCAGACCGCGACGACGGCGCCGACGTGTTCCCGCTTGAGGCCTTGGCGCAGCACCAGCGCGTTCTGGGCACCGATGGCCAGGATGAGGCCGGCGCCCATGGCCCAGCCCTGCGCAAAGACGGCGGGCGCGGTTGCAGAGGCCAGAGCGGAAGCGGGCATCGGCGGATTCTCTGCATCGGCAGGCAATTAAAGAAGTGTCATTCATATTATTGGCCATACATTAGCAGTGCTAATGAATGACTTCGATCACGCCGCGCTGGACTGCCTGGCCGCCCTGGCCGACGAGCAGGGCTTCGAGCGTGCCGCCCAGCGCCTGTCGATCACGCAGAGCGCCGTGTCGCAACGCTTGCGGTCGCTGGAGGCCCAGGTCGGCCAGCCGCTGGTGGTGCGCTCGCGGCCGCTGCGGCTGACGGAGGCGGGCAAGGTGCTGCTGCGCTTTGCCCGGCAGTTGCAGGCACTGCGCGTGGATGTGGCACGAGAACTGGGCGAGCGCGTCGCGCCGCAATCGCGCCTGGCCATTGCCGTCAACGCCGACAGCCTGGCGACCTGGGTGCCCGCAGCGCTGGACGCGCTCGTGCAGCGGGGCCTGCGTGAGGGCTATGGGCTGGAGCTCGTCGTCGACGACCAGGACTTCACCCACGACAGCCTGCGCCAGGGCGCGGTGCTCGGCTGCATGTCCACAGTGGCCGAGGCGCTGCAGGGCTGCCGGGTGCAGGCCCTGGGCGTCATGCGTTATGTGGCAGTGGCCAGCCCGGGTTTCCTGGCGAGCCAGTTGCCCGAAGGTTTGCACGCCGGCAACTTCGCCGACACCCCGTTTCTCGTCTTCAACCGCAAGGACGACACGCAGGTGCAATGGGTGTCACAGGCCTTCGGCGTGCGCGGACCAAGGCTGCGCGAACGCTTTGTGCCGTCCAGCGAAGCCTATGTGCGCGCCGCCGCCATGGGTTGGGGCGTGGGCGTGGCGCCCGAGATCCAGGTTCGCGCCCTTGTCGAAGCCGGCCAGCTCGTCGTGCTCAGGCCGGAGATCGGCGTCGACGTGGCGCTGTACTGGCACCAATGGCAGTTGCAAGGGCGGGGCGCCCTGCTGGATCAGATCGGCCAGGCCCTGGCGGACGGCGCCAAGCTTGCGCTGGGCTGATCAGCGAGTGGCCGTCACTGGAGCCGATGCGGCCGTTGTCGGTGCTGCCACCTGGGCGAGCATCAAGTTGGTGCCGCCCTGTTCGGGATGTATGGCACTCGCCATCCACAACGTACAGACGAGCACGGTGGCAATCAGGCCGCTGGCGACCCACTTCAACAGTTCTGAACTCATGCAAAAAGCCGGGGGGCTTGGAGGTGGGGCAGCTTAAGCGCCGGACCCTGCGAACCTATCCTGAGCTCTAGGGAGGCGCAGAAAAGAATTGCAAAAGCGCAACGCTCCCCTCGGATCGGGGGCATCGGCCCGCAGACCCCATCAACACTGGGAAAAACAGGGGTTGCCCCTGTGCGGAAATGCCTGGCGAGGCAATATTTACTCACAGATGGGGGGTTCGGTTGTCACATGAATCCCGCACACTGGGTTCACGGTGCTGATGTTGTTGTCGGCCCGTCAAGCCAATGAGGTCTGCCATGCGATTCGTTCCAGCGCTGCGCTTCTTCCGCCGAGACGTCGCTGCGCGCAGCGAGCCGGATCCCGCCGACCTCGGCACCGCCTTCGGCCTGGATGCCTGCTTGGACGGCGTGGGCGTCAGCGAATATCGCAGCCAGCCGCCCAGTGATTTCCTCGAATCCCAGTCGTCTGTCGCGATTCAGGAATCGCCGCTGAGCTGGTTGTCGCGCCGAACGGCTTAGAGTTTCGGAATCCGAATCCGGCTCACCATCAACGAGCCGGATAGCGCGAACATCAGCACCAGCGGGTGCAACTTGAAGCCCGCCAGCCACCAGACGCCACCCCATAGCGCGTCACCGATGGCCCCCTGAACCGCGGCCACCCACAGCACAGCCACAAGCAGCATGGACGTCGGAATCGGCGTGCCCTCGAAATACGCCACCTTGTCCGAGCCTGCGCTGAGTTTTTCCGCCGTCACGTTGTAGCGCGCCAGCCGGCTGACGCCGCAGGCGACGAAGAACACCAGCACGATTCGGTCATACAGCCCCTGCATGCCGCAGCCGTAGGCGATCGCCGCGGGCGCGACGCCGAAGGAGATCACGTCGGCCAGGGAATCCAGCTCGCGGCCCAGGGCCGAGCTCTTCTGGCGCCAGCGCGCAATACGGCCGTCCAGCACGTCGAAGGCCAGCGCCAGCGGAATCAACGCACAGGCGTATTGCAGATGTTGGCGCTCGCCGGTCTGCAGGAAGCTCATCACGGCGAACAGGGCGCCCATGCCGGCGCAGGCATTGCCGAGGGTGAACCAATCGGCGAGATGGAACTCGCGGATCATCGAAAAGGGCTTGGGTTTTTCCATCAGGACCTCCTCCTCAACGCTGCTCCAGCGGATCGATGTCGTCGCGCCGGGACGGGCTCGCAGGCGGCCGGCTGACCGCTTTCACGACGAGATGAGGCACGAGCAGATGCAGTGGCATGCGAAGGTAATGGCTGCGAACGAAGAGCGCAAACTCGGCAACGCGCGTGCCCGGCGCCATCGAGCCGCGGTGCGCGCTGGTCAGGGCCCGCCTCAGCAAGCCCTGCATCAGCCAGCGCAACAGAGGGCCGGGCCGGGCAGGGCAGCGCTCCAGCACATCCTCGGGGACGGGTGTGTGCAGATGGCGCCGGCACAGGCAAAGGGCATAGAACAGCGGCCGGCCCAGCGACAGGGTTGCGGCGCGCGCCAGTAAGGTGTTCCAGAAGCCAGGCTCGGCAGCATGGCGGCGCAACAGGCTGTCGAGATCACTGAGGTCGCGCAGGCCGTGCCCCCATTCGCCCTCGTGCATCAGATGCGTCGCGCTGTGCAGGATCTGGTCCGGCGCCGACGGCAGGCTGAAACGCGGGAATTCCGTGACCGGCTGGGCGGCCGCCAGAAGCGGTGCGCTGTGGGTTTTGATGCGCGCCGTCAATGGCAGGATGTTGTGGTGCAGGTCCAGGTTGGTCTGGCGGCGCAGGTGCACCATCGGCGGTAGCTCGTGCATCCATCGTCGGTAGTAGCGTTCATCGTAGGCTGTCCCCGCAGCACTGGCCCAGCCACCGAGCATCAGCGCCGCCTCCGCCTCGTCGAGCTGCTCACGCGGCACCAGGATGTCGATGTCCGAGAACAGCCGGCCCGGGGCTGGCGGCAGGTCGCCGGCGACATAGGCCGCGCCCTTGAGCAGCATCACGGGGCCGGGGAGGCTTGCCAGATCGCGGGACAGCAGCACCAGCTCCCAGCGCACGGCGCGCCGCTGTTCCTGGGAAACGGCCAGCAGCGCGCGCATCTGGCGGCGCACGGGCAAGGGCAGTGAGCGCTCGACGCCCGCCTCACAGGCCAGCGCACCCAGCCGGGCCAACAAGCCGGCCGACACGGCCTGGCGCAGCAGCAGGTCCCAGGTCGCTTCGCCATGGGAAGCCATGAAAGCCGGCTCGCGCAAGGAGCGCAGCAGCGGTTCCCATGCCGGCGTCATGACTTCAGCCCGTCAAGCGTGGCCAGCCCTTCCGCCAGGTCGGAGTAGCAGAAATCCCAGCACCCGCACGAATCGATCAACGCCGCCGTCAGCTCGAAACCCGCCCGGCCCAGCATGCTGTAGTTGAACGCATGACCGGCCAGCCGTTCGAAGGCCTGGGCCTTGGGCACCGGCGCCAGCTGCGTCGGCGCGCCGGCGTGCCAGCGCGGAAAGATCAGCTGCGTAGGCCGCGCCTGCTGTTGCTGGCCGGTCACGCTGGCGGCCGACGCGCGCAAATGGGAGACCGTGCCCTTGTGCGTGTCGCGGGCGGCCTCACCCAAGACGGCCTGCGGGGAGAAGCGGCGGATGATGGCGATCGACTGGTTCTTCAGGCTGACCGGACGGGCCAGCGGTGCGACCTGCCCGTCATCGCGGTCGATCATGGCCATCTCGTCAGAGAGCAGCCGCCAGCCCGACAGCATCAGCGCGGCCGTCAGCGTGCTTTTGCCGGCACCGGGGTCGCCCGGCATGACGAGGCATTGGCCGTCTTTCTCGAGTACCGCCGCGTGGAAGAGCAGGTAGTGATTCGCCTGGCTGGCCAGGCACCAGTTCATGCCCCATTCCAGCAGAGCGAAGGCGTGGTTGGCAGGCAGCGGCAGAAAGGGGCTGTGCTGATCCAGCCGGAATTCCACCTGGGCGCCAAGCCAGCGCCGCAGCCCGGTGACAGGCTGCACATGCACGTGGAAGTCGGCGATGCCGCCCTCGGGTTCCAGCTCGAAATCCGCGTACAGCGCCGCCAGGCCCGCCGCCACGGGCGGGCAGCTGCTGTGGATGCGGTAGGCGAAGGGGCCAGTCCTGAGCGTCAGGCCGTCGTGCAGCCGTTGGCCAAGTTCCGCCGGGGCCAGCATGCCCAGCGTCAGCATCGCTGGACCAACAACAGCTGTTCGAGCTGTTGCAGCACATCGGCGGTCATTTCCGAATCGGCATCCATCAGCGCAGCCAGTTCGTCGAACTCCGCAGGCGGCTGCTCGGCGAGGCGTCGCAGGGCGGGTACCAGCCAGGCGGCGAGGCGATGGGCGTCGTTGGACAGCGCGTGATGCACGAGGCAATCGTCACCCCAGACCCTGATCGACAGATCGGCCCCGTAAGTGAGCGCCCATCGAGGCGTTGACACTGGATCGGTGGTGGTCACGGAGTGGCTGCAGAAAGACTTCGGGCGTCGCTACGGACGCCCGAAGTGTCACACCGACGGTGCCGGCCGCTCAGGAGTACAGGCTCTGGAAGTAAGCCATGACCTGGTTGGCGTCCCAAGAGACTGTCGTATTGACCTGGTATTTGCCGCCCAGCGGGCAGACGGCATTGAACATCTTGATGGCTTGGGCGACCGTGATCGGATAGTCGGTACCGACGTTCAGCGCATTCAGGATGGTCGCCGCGGTGGCGCGGCCCAGCGCGTAGATCATCGTGTCGTTCTGGCCGCCGGGCGTATTCAGCACCTGCAGCAGGGTGGCCTTGCTCGTGCACAACCCGAACGCCGAATCGCGGTAGCCATAAACATTGCAGGCCGAGGACTCAGCCTTGTAGCGGAAGGCGTCCATCAGTGTCTGGCCACCGCTGATGAAACCTCCGAAGACGGTGCCCTTGTTGCCGCCGAAGCTGCAACTCGCCGTGGGCAGAGTGCCCTTCAGCGTGCCGGCCGGCCAGGTGCTTGCGTTCTTCCAGTAGCCGGGCGACTTGCCGAGGAGCTTGCAGTCCGCCTTGCCAGGCCGCGGCGACGCATTGCCGGACATCTGGCCCGACACGGTGCAGTTGTAGGCCTGGCTCGCCAGCGCCGGTTTGCTCAACAGGCTGCCCAGCACGACCGGCGTGGCCGCGCCCGCTTGGGCAAAGCGTCGGCGCGACGCGTTCATCCGGGTCGAGGTCGGCCGGCCGGCGGACGCGTCGACGGAGGCCGGCACCTTGGGCGTCGACTGCGGGTCGTTGATTTGGCGTTCGCTCATGACAGTGTGCCTCGTGGATCCGTTTTTGGGTTGCACCAGACTAGGGCACAACTCGCTCTGGGCGTCAGAGCGGGCCGATGCTAATAGGGGGCTCGGCGGTTTGGATGGCAGTGTTTCACACAAAGCCTTTTGGGGGTCATCTGGCGCCCCCTTGATTGGGTGGGCCTGAATCAGGGACTTAGAGGGCGGCTGACGAAAACGTGTCACATGTCTTCAGATCGCCCGCTTCCAGGCCGCGCTTGAACCAGCGAACACGCTGCGCGCTGCTGCCGTGGGTGAAGCTTTCGGGCACGACGGCGCCCCGGGAGCGCTTTTGCAGGGTGTCGTCGCCGATCTGGGAGGCGGCGTTCAGCGCCTCCTCGATGTCGCCTTGCTCCAGCCAGCCTTTGCTGCGCTGCGACAGATTCGCCCAGACACCGGCAAAGCAGTCCGCCTGCAGCTCCAGCTTGACGCTCATGGCGTTCGCCTCGCGCTCGGAGACGCGGCCGCGGGCGCGATCCAGCTTTTCGGTCGTGCCCATCAGGTTCTGCAGGTGGTGGCCGACCTCGTGGGCGATGACATAGGCCTGGGCGAAGTCGCCCGGCGCGCCCAGGCGCTGTCGCAAGGTGTCGTAGAAGCCCAGGTCGATGTAGACCTTGCGGTCGGCGGGGCAGTAGAACGGGCCCATGGCGGCCTCGCCGGTGCCGCAGCCGGTGGGCCAGCGGTCGCGGAAGATGACAAGCTTGGGAGCGGGGTATTGCTGGCCTGCGCGTTGGAAGTAGGCGCCCCAGACGTCTTCGGTATCCGCCAGTACCTTGCTGACGAATACCGCACCCGGATCCTTGGGGTGTTGCTCGGCCGGCGCGCCCGGCTGGACCTGCGGCGCAGCGCCGCCCCCGCCGTCGAGCAGCCCGAGCACCGTCAGCGGGTTGATGCCGAAGGCCCAGGATGCCAGCAGGGCGATGACGACACCGCCCAGGCTCAGGCCGCGCCCGCCGATGGGCAGGCCGCCACCCCCGCTGCTGCTGCCACGGACATCTTCGACGTTGTCGCTCTCACGCTGGCCATCCAACTTCATGCTGTCTCTCCTGCTGATCGGGCAATCCTACGGCCCATGACCGCCAAAACGCAGTCCGTCGCCTCTCGCGGGCGTCGCACCGGCCGGCTGGACACACTGCCGCCGCATCGCCGAACCAGGAGCCCCCATGAAACGCCTCGCCCTGCTGACCCTTGCCGCCGCCCTTGCCACCAGCAGCTTTGCCGGCGACAACGACTGGCATCTGCGCATCAAGAAGGAATCCGACGGCTGGACGGCCCACTTCAGCGGTCCCATCGACTACGGCAGCGGCAAGAACCGCATCAAGGGCTCGGGCGTCAAGGTCGAGAAGGCGCGCGCCCTCGGCAGCTTCAGCAAGCTGCGCATCGACGGCCCCTTCGACGTCAAGCTGACCCAGGCGGGCAGCGACCAGGCCACGGTGGTTGCCGACGACAACATCGAGCCGCTGGTGGAGACCGTTGTCGAGGGCGATGCCCTGGTGGTGCGCATGAAACGCGACGCCGGCTTCACGACGCGTTCCGCGCCGACGGTGCGCGTCGACGCCCGGGCCCTGCAGTCCATCGCCATCAATGGCTCGGGCGACCTGGCCGTGGAGCGCTTCAAGGCCGACAGCCTCAGCCTGAACGTCATCGGCTCGGGGGATGTGCATTTCGGTGCCGTCGAGCTGAAGGACCTGAGCGTCAGCATCAGCGGCTCGGGCGATGTGCGCCTGGCCGGTCGGGCGGACCAGCAGAGCTGGACGGTCAGCGGTTCGGGCGATGTTGACGCGCGTTCCCTTGCCGGCCGCGCAGCCCGAGTCAACATCAACGGTTCGGGCGACGTGTCTGTCGGGGTGACGGAACAGCTGGACGTCCAACTGAGCGGTTCCGGCGACCTGAGCTACGCCGGACGGCCGCAGTTGCGCCAAAGCGTCAGCGGCTCGGGCGAGATCAGCCGCCGCTAGAGCGCGACGGCCCAGGCCCCTCAGAATGGGGCCGTGAACCCCAACGACCTCTGGTGGCAGACGCTGGCCGATGGCCCGCTGCTGCTGGCCCTGTTTGATGCGGGCGAATGCCTGCGGCAAGCCAATGCGGCCTATCGACAGGCCTGGGGGCTGGCTGCCGATGCATCGCCGGGCTGGCTCGAGATGGTCGAGGCCGCCCAGCGGGCCGGCGTCGGCCCGGTCGACGTGCCGGAGCGCCGCAGCCGCATGGCGCAGCGAGGCTATGAACAGGCCTGGCGCGACGGCCGGCGCCTCTGGTGGGTGGAGCAGCGCATGCCAGACGGCGGCCTGGCGCTGACCGGCGTGGACATCAGCGCGCTGGCGGGGCCGCGGCCTTTGACGGGCCAGTTGCTGTCGGCTCAGGCCGGCCGCGAACTGCTGCAGGCTCTGCTGGCCGACCCGCGCGCCTGGCCCTTGTCCGTGGCGACGTTGGCAGCCGAGGCCGATCCGGCCGAGCTGCTGGCGCGCACCCGTGGCGAGGATGGCTGCATGCGCCTGGACGACGGGCGGCTGCTCGTCATGCTGCCGTCCACTGGGCCAGCCCAGGCCGCGGCGCTGGGCGAGCGCCTCGGGGCATTGACGCTCACCGAGGCCATCTGGGGCGAATCGGCAGCGGCACTGATCGTCAGGGCTTGAGCTTCAGGTCCCGGCCTTGAGCCTGGGCCGGCGCGGGCAAGCCGGCGATGGCGGCCAGCGTGGGCGCCAGATCGGCAATTTCGACGCGTTCTTTCACCTCGCCCTGGCCGACATAGCCCGGACCCCAGAACAGCAGGGGCACATGGGTGTCGTAGTCGTAAGGGCTGCCATGGGTGCTGCCACCAGGCCGGTAGCTGAAGATCCAGTTCCGCTTCAGCACGATCTGCAACTGCGCGGCGCGCGTCGGATCGAAGGACTTGCGCATGGCTTCCAGGTAGGGGGTGGTGCGGTCGTCACCCAGCAACTGCTCGCGGGTGAAGACGGTGGCCACGCCGGGCAGCTTCAGCAGTTCCTCGCGGGCGGCAGCCTGGACGTCAGCGAACTTCAGGCCCTTGTCGGCGGCCAGCTTCTCGTCCAGCAACAGACCGGAAGCGGAAAAGTCGCGCGCCAGCCTGTCGACGCCAAAGCGTGCCGACAGGGCGGTATTGACGACCGCCAGTGACGGCGAGCTGTTGAAGCGGCCGGCATCGCGGCCCTGGGTGGCCGCCCATTCCGGCGTATCGGTGAAGCCGTGGTCCGCCGTCAGCGCGAGTACATAGTTGCCGGCACCGACTTCCTTGTCGAGGAATTGGAAGAAGGCCTGCAGATGGCGGTCCAGATGCAGGGTGTGGTCGTGCGACAGCCGCGACTCGGGGCCGAAGGCATGGTTGATGTAGTCGTGGCTGGACAGGCTGACCGACAGGATGTCCTGCACACCGCGCTGGCCGAGCTTCTCGTTCGTGATGGCGGCGCGCGCGAAGGCCAGCGTTAGCTCGTCGCCGAAGGGCGAGGCCAGCAGGCCGCCGTAGAAGCGCGGGCCGGGGCCGTCCATCTTGTCGCCGATGACGGCCGGCAGCTTGTTGCCGTTGCCGCTGGCAATCTGCCAGGACTGGCCGTCCGGCACGGAGCGGGCATAGGCGGCTTCCGGCAGGAGCGGCGCCCACGTCTTCTTGAAAAAGGCATCCGACGGCTTGGCGGCGTTGAAGTCCGTCACCCATTGCGGATGGGCCTGCATGTAATAGGTGCTGGAGGCGAAACGGCCCGTCTCCGTCATGTACATATACGCCGTGCCCTTGTGGCCGGCCGGCAGGATGGCGCCGCGATCCTTGCCCGAGATGCCGATGACCTTGGACGCCGGCGAACCCGTGCGCAGCACGTCGCCCAGGGTCTCGACCTTGAGGTTGCGCGGGCTGGTGCCGGCCAGCGGCGCGGTCGGGCTGTCGATGTACTGGTAAGCCACGTCGCCGGTGTTGTAGACCTGGGCGCCGGTGGCGGGGTCGCGCCATTCGTTGCTGATGATGCCGCTGCGCTGTGGATAGGCGCCGGAAAGCATCACCGAGTGGCCGGCTGCCGTCACCGTGTGGCCATGGCCGTAGTGGGCCTGCGAAAACCAGCGCCCATGGTCGAGGAAGCGGGCGAAGCCGTCAGGTGCCAGCTGGTCCCGGTAGCCCGTCACCTGGCGCATCGGCAGGCCGTCGATGACGACCAGGACGAGGAGCTTGGGGTTTTTTTGCGGCGCCACGGCCGGCGGCGCCGTCGTTGCGCAGGCGGACAGGGCAGCGGCGAAGGCCAGGCTCAGCAGGCGGCGGCGAGTGTGCAACATGACGTTTTCGTGACAGTGGGTCCGCAAGCTTACGTCGTCACAATGTCTGGCTTGTAAACGCCATGGCCGAACCGGACACCTTCGACCCCACCCATGCGCTGGACGGCTGGCGTCCGCCCGCGCCTGTGCCCGTGCCGCTGCAGGATCTGGCGCTCGGCGCGTTGCTGCGGGGCGACGGCAATGGGCAGGGCAGTGAGCCGCTGCTTCCTCTCGTCAGGGCTGAAACCGTCAACTTCGACCCCACGCATCTGCTGGACGGCTGGCGCCCGCCCGCTCCGGCGCCCTTGGACCTGGAACTCAGGTCCCTGGTGCGCGCGGGCCGCAGCGGGCCCGACGAGGCCAAGAAGGCGCGACTGAAGGCGCGTGGCTACGAGATGCTGGACGTTGAGGACATCGAGTTGCCCGAGGCGCCGCCGCCGCGCATCGCCGTCGAGCTCCTGGTTCGGGAAGTCTCGCCCGCGCCACCGCTTGCCGAGGCCGAGTTCGTGCCGCCGCCTGTGAGCGAGGTGCCGCCTGCGCCGCCGGTCGAGGGGCCATGGCCCCTCTTCGAAGCCGAAGCACAGGTCCTCGAGGAAATGGCCTCGGCGCCCGCCGAGCCCGACGCTGTCGACTCGCCTGGAGCGCCGCCGCTTTTCGCCGCCGAAGCGGCATGGCTTGATCTCCGGTTCGAGCCGCCTCAGATCGTTGAGGACGATGAAGCGTTGGCGGAGCCGCCACCCGCAACTGCGGTCATGCATGGCGGCGAAGCGTTCGCAGCGCCCTCGTCGGACGTGGGCGCCGCCGCGCTGATGGCAGACGTTGAAGCGCCCGAAGTGTTCGCGCCGGAGCCAACGCCGTTCATCGACATCGCCGAGTCGATCGACGAGCCGCCGCAGCCCGCTGCCGCGCAGGCGCCTGAGTCGTTGAGCGCGCCGCTGCCAACAGCGCCTGCCCTTGTGGAGGACGCTGAGCCGCTCGAAATTCCGCCACCTGCTGCGGTCGAAGCGGCAGTGTTGGACCCGGAGCCGCCGACGGTCGAGCCCGAGCCCGAACCGCTCATCGAACCCGTCGAGCTGCCCGACGAGCCGCTGCAGCCCGCAGTCGCGCAAATGCCTGAACCGCCACCCGCGCCGCCGCTGTCCACGCCCACCGTCGCGGAAGACGCCGGGTCGCTCGACACGCCGCCGGCCGCCATCGAAACGCCGGTACTGGATTTCCGCGCACCGCCCCCTGCCGTCGTCGAAGCGCCGGTGCTGGACTTCCGGGCCCCGCCGCCACCGTCCGAGCCGGACCCGCAGCAGGTCCTCGACGACATCGAGCTGCCCAAGGTGGTGCCCCTGCCCACGGCCGTCGAGGCACCGGTGCTGGACATGCAGGCCCTTGCCTCGCGCAGCGAACCCGACCCGCGGCTGGTTGCTGAGTGGCAGCCGCAGGCCTGGACGGCGTTGACGCAGCACGTGGCCGATGCCAGTACCGAGGTGTCGCAGACGGCGCATGGCCTGCACGTGGAAAACCATGCAACGCAGTGGCTCTGCGCCCTGTGGCCGCCCCTGGACGCGCAGCCGGCACTGCTGGCGCGCTGGCCTGAGATGGTCACTCTCGTCGGCGCGGCGACGAGAGTCGATGCCTTGGCGTCCTTGCTGGAGGAACTGCCTGCCGAGGCGGCGTTGTGGCCGGCCGAGCTGGAGGCGGACTGGGGGCTGATGGCGGAACTCGTGCTGCGTCAGGACACGGGCCTGCGGCCGACTCACGCGCAGGTGCTGCGCGAGTTCGTGGAAGCGGAGCGCCGCGCCAACCTGGCGCGCCTGAACGCCGGCTACCAGTCCCAGGGCCGCGTCGCCCGGCGCAAGCCATGACGAGCGGCCAGGCGCCGTTGCTGGAGGTGGCCGATGGCGTGGCGCGCATCACGCTGCGCCGGCCACGCCAGGCCAATCGTCTGGCTGTGGACGACCTCGACACCCTCGGCGGCTTCATCGAGGCGGTGCATGCGAACGATGCCGTGCGTGTGCTGGTCCTGGCCGGCGAAGGCAGGCATTTTTGTAGTGGCTTCGACCTCGGCGCCCTGGGCGCCGTCGATGCGGGCGCGCGCTTCGGGGAACTGGCCGATGCACTGGAGGCCGCGCGGCCCATCACGATTGCGCGCCTGCATGGCGGTGTCTATGGCGGCGCCGCCGATCTGGCCCTGGCCTGCGACTTCCGCCTCGGCGTGCCGGCCGTCGAGATGTTCGTGCCGGCGGCGCGCATCGGGCTGCATTTCTATGCCGGTGGCCTGCAGCGCTTCGTCGACCGACTGGGTCTCGCCACCGCCAAGCAGGTGCTGCTGGCCGGGCGCACGCTGGACGCCGCCGCCCTTCTTGGCTGCGGCTATCTGGACCAGTTGCTGCCCGACGCCGCAACGCTGGACGCCGCGCTGCAGGCTCTGGCCGACGAACTGCAGGGGATGGCGCCCCTGGCCCTGCTGCCGATGAAGCAGCACCTGAACGCGATCGCCGCTGGGCGGCTCGACGCGAAACAGCTGGCGGCCGACATCGTCAAGGCGCGCGATTCGGCCGATCTTGCCGAGGGTCAGGCGGCCTGGGCGGGCAAAAGACCAGCGCGATTCAAGGGGGGTTGAAAGCCCTAGGCCGGGGCTTTCGCCACATCGTGGAAAATACGGGGCCTGCGCGCCTGCCTGGCGCCCCTCTTTACACACTCTTCGACAGGACCAGCGTGGCCAAAGAAACCACCAAGACCACCATCGAAGCGGATGGTCTGCGCTACCGCTCCAAAGCTCCCGGTTCGCCCTTCGCGGCAACCTCGTCTTTCGGCGCAGCAACGATGTCTTGCTTCCTTTGCGGCAAGCACCGCCCCCGAGCCATGCTCAAGTCCAAGAAGCTGTTGGGCAAGTCGCAGCCCGTCTGCTCGCCTTCTTGCAAGGAACTCGATGCGCAAATAGCAGCCAAATAGGGCTGTCAGCCCCTCACCTCGCGTGAGGGCCATGAACGACCCAGCGCCGCCACGGCCTCGACCGCCGTGGCGGCGCTTTTTGCATTCAGCCTTGGCGGAAGCAGCGGCCGCAGACGGAACGGTAGCGCGCGTTGCCGCCGATCTCGACCTGGGCGCCCTCGGTGACCTTGCGGTTGTTGGCGTCCACGCGCATGTTCATCGTCGCCTTGCGGCCGCAGTCGCAGATGGTCTTCATCTCGTCCATCTCGTCGGCCAGCGCCAGCAACGTGGCCGAACCGGGGAAGAGTTCGCCCTGGAAATCCGTGCGCAGGCCGTAGCAGATGGCCGGCAGATTGCGCAGATGCGCCAATTCGTGCAGTTGCTGCACCTGGTGCTTGGACAGGAACTGCGCCTCGTCGACCAGCAGGCAGGCGATGCCCGGCCCGTCTTCGTTCTGGCCGACCAGGGCCAGGAAATCGGTGGTCTCGTCGAATTGCTCGGCCTCACGCTTCGGGCCGAGGCGCGACGTGACGAAGCCGTGGCCATAGCGGTCGTCCAGGCGAGCCGTGAAGATGCRCACCCGATGGCCGCGTTCCTCGTAGTTGTGTGCCACCTGCAGCAAGGCGGTGGATTTGCCGGCATTCATCGCGGCGTAGCGGAAAAAAAGCTTGGCCATGTCGTCTTCTGGAGCGGAGCGGCATTGTCCTCGCTCGCTTACCCCGCAGATCGGGGTAGGGAAAGCCCGCGATTTCGGCCTTTGCTGGCGGCAACCGCGGGCTTGCGAGATGGCGTTGTCATCTTCGCCGTGCGTCAATTCACGTTTCGTCCCGACCTGTCTGAAGAATGAGCAAAGACACCGTCACCGCGGTCCGCCAGGATGGCTTGCGCTACCAGTCGAAAATCGGCGGTTCGCCTTTCCTTGGAAGCGGCCACACCCGCTCCTGCTTCAAATGCGGCAAGCATCGTGCGCCGGCCAGCCTGCAGTCCATCCGACTGCTTGGCCGCAACGAGGTAGTCTGCAAGCCCAACTGCAAGGCCGAGCCCTAAGGGGCCTCTGTCGGCTGGGTGCGCTTGCCGCACCCTATGACGCCCGCCATTGACGGCGCTTGACCGGTTGCATAGCATGATATGCATATCGGTTGAGCGGAGCTCGTCATGGTCGAAGATGTCGTCAAGGAACTGGGCCACCTGAGCCTGGGCACTCGCCTCAAGCGCATCGGCGAGACGTTGCAGGCGCAGACCCAGGCCGTGCTGGTGGCGCATGGCTTTGAGCAGCCGGCCGCATGGTTTCCGCTGCTGGCGGCGCTGGACCGGCTGGGGCCGCTGAGCGTCGGCGAGCTGAGCCAGGCCGTGGGTGTCAGCCAGCCCGTCATCACGCGTTCGCTGCGCGGGCTGGAAGACGAAGGCCTCATCGGCTCGGAGGCGTCGGAGCAGGACCGGCGGGTACGCCGCATCGCGCTGAGCAGGAAGGGGCAGGGTCTCGTCGAGCGGTCGCAGCGCGAGGCCTGGCCGGCCATCGAAACGGCCGTCGCGCAGGCCWGCGCGGGGCTGGAAGGCGACCTGCTGGCCCAGCTCGCGGCGCTGGAAGACGCGCTGATCGAAGCGCCGCTGATGCAGCGAGGGCCGGCATGAACGAACTCGACCGACCCGTCTGGGCCAGCCTGCAGCACCAGCCGCATTGGGGCACGGGTGACGAGAAGGCGCGACGCTTCAAGGCCGACATCAACCGCTTTGCTGCGACACCCGACGAAAGCGCCGCCAGCCTGGCCGCGCTCGCCGCCCTCGTGCAGCCGGGCGATGACGCCGTCTTCCTGGCCCAGGTGCCACCCATCGTCGTGCCGCCGGGCTTGATCGCAGTGAAGGAAGCGCTGGGCGTGCAGATGGTGGCGACGCAACCTTTGACGGCAGACGGAGACTTGCAAGTCCTCGGCGATGCCGATGCCGCCGAGATGCTGGCCCTGGCCACGTTGACCGAGCCCGGGCCCTTTCTGCCGCGAACCCACACCATGGGCCGCTTCATCGGCATCCGCATCGACGGCCGGCTGGCGGCCATGGCCGGCGAGCGCATGCGCTTTGCCGGCCATGTCGAGGTCAGCGGTGTCTGCACCCACCCCGACTTTCGCGGTCGGGGCCTGGCGCGCCGGCTGTCGGCCGCGGTGACGGCCGACATCCAGCGTCGCGGCGAGCAGGCTTTCCTGCACGCCTGGACGATCAACACCGCCGCAATCGTGCTCTACGAGAGCCTGGGTTTCGTCAAACGCGCCACGGTCAATATCGCGGTGCTGAAGCGCCAGCCAGCTTGACGGGCGCCTCACTCCAGCCGCCGCCCAGCGCGCGGATCAACCCGACGGTGGCCTGGTACTGGGCCGAGCGCACCTGCAGTGCGGCCCGCTTGTTGGCAAGCTCGCTGCGGCGCGCATCCAGCAGTTCGAGCTGGCTGACCAGGCCGTTGCGGTAGCGCGTGTCCGACAGCCTCAGCGCCTGGCCGGCCGCGCTGACCGCACGTGCATTGGCCTCGCCCTGTTGTTGCAGCAGGGTCAGCGCGCCGAGTTGGTCCTCGACGTCCTTCAGCGCCAGCAGGAACTGTTCGCGGAAGGCGATGGCGCTGCCATCGAGCTGGGTCTTGGCCGCGTTGACACCCGCCTCGCGGCGGCCGCCGTCAAAGATGGGCAGCGCGGTCAGCAGGCCCACGCCCCAGGTGCTGGCGCCGCTCTTCAGCAGGTTGGACAACTCACTCGACACGCCGCCGCCCTGCGCCGTCAGCGCCAGGCTCGGCCACCACGCAGCCTGGGCGACGCCAACCCGCGCTTGCGCGGCCTGCAACTGGCTGCGTGCGGCGGCGAGGTCGGGGCGTCGTTGCAGCAGCTCGCTCGGCAAGCCGGCGGGTACGGTGGGCAGGGCAGTGGCCCACGCGGTGGGCGCGAGTCGGAAGTTGGAGGCCGGCTCGCCCAGCAGCACGGCCAACGCCGTTTCAAGCTCCAGGCGGCGGCGGTCCAGGGCCAGCGCCTCGGCCTCGTTGGCGGCCAGCTCGGCGCGCACGCGAGCCAGGTCCAGGTCGGCGACGTCGCCAGCGCGGGCGCGCTTCTCGGTCAGCGACAGCGTCTCGCCATAGGCCGCAACGGTGCCCCTGACGATCTCGCGCTCGGCATCCAGCGCACGCAGCGCCAGGTAGCCGCGGGCGACATTGGCCTGCACCAGCAGGCGGGCATCGGCCAGCAGCTGTTCGCGGGCGAGCACATCCAGCGCGCTGGCATTGCGTTCGTGCAGCAGGCGGCCGCCCAGGTCCAGTTCATAGGCCAGGTTCAGGCCGGCGTTGTATTGCGTGACGCCTCGCGCGCCGGGGTCGGCAGCGCGGCCGGCACCGGCGGCGACGCCGAGCTGCGGCAGACGCGCCGCCTCGGTGCTGCCCAGTGCCGCACGCGCCTGCGCCAGGCGGTTGGCCGCGGCTTGCACGCTGGTGTTGGCCGCCATCGCACGGCCGACGAGGTCGTCCAGCACCGGGTCGGCAAAGGGCTGCCACCAGCTGGCGGTCAGCGCAGGTGCGTCGTTCGCAACCTGGGCCTTGTAGGCGGCGGGCGCCTGCGGCAGCTGGGACGGGTCGACCCTGCCGACCGACGCGCAGCCGGCCAGCAGCAGCGCTGCAAAAAGTGGGGTCAGGTTCAATTTCATGATGTTGATCACTTTCCTCGTTGCGGCAGGGCGTCGATGACGGGCTGCGTGGGTGCGGCAGGAGCAGCGGCGATCTGGCCACCGTGGTGGCGCAGCGGTGCATTGCCGGTGACGCGGCGCACGATGACGTAGAACAGCGGCGTCAGGAACAGGCCGAACAGCGTCACGCCGATCATTCCGGCGAACACCGCGATGCCCATGGCCTGGCGCATTTCGGCGCCGGCGCCGGTGGACAGCACCAGGGGCAGCACGCCCATGACGAAGGCCATTGACGTCATCAGGATGGGACGCAGTCTGAGCCGCGCCGCCTCCAGCGCGGCCTGCATCGGCGTTCTGCCGGCGAACTCCAGCTCACGGGCGAACTCGACGATCAGGATGGCGTTCTTCGCACTCAGGCCCACCAGCACGATGAGGCCGATCTGCGTGAACACGTTGTTGTCGCCATGGCTGAGATACACGCCCGTCATCGCCGCCAGCAGGCCCATGGGCACGATGAGCAGGATGGCGATGGGCAGCGTCAGGCTTTCGTACTGCGCGGCCAGCACCAGGAAGACCAGCAGGATGGCGAGAGGGAAGACCCACGCACCCGAGTTGCCGGCAATCTTTTCCTGGTAGGTCAGGTCGGTCCACTCGTAACCGATGCCCGGGGGCAGGGTCTCGGCGGCGATGCGTTCTACCGCGGCCTGGGCCTGGCCCGACGAGAAGCCAGGTGCGGCGCCGCCATTGATGTCGGCGGACAGGAAGCCGTTGTAGCGCAGCGCGCGCTCCGGCCCGAAACTGGGCGTGACCTTCATCAGCGCGGCCAGCGGCACCATCTCGCCGGTGTTGGAGCGCACCTTCAGCGCGCCGATGTCCTCGGCACGGGCGCGGTAGGCGGCGTCCGCCTGCACGCGGACCGAATAGGTGCGGCCGAACTTGTTGAAGTCGTTCACATACAGGCTGCCGAGGTAGATCTGCATGGTTTCGAACACGTCCGTCACGGCCACGCCAAGCTGGCGCGCCTTGGTGCGGTCGAGGTCGGCGAACAGCTGCGGCACATTGACCTGGTAGCTCGAGAACAGGCCGGCCAGTTCGGGCGTCTTGTAGGCCTTGGCCATGAAGCCCTTCAGCGCCTGGTCCATGGCCTCGTAGCCGAGGCCGCCGCGATCCTGCAGCTGCAGCTTGAAACCACCCGTCGTGCCCAGGCCCTGCACGGGCGGCGGCGGGAACATGACGATGAAAGCATCCTCGATGGCGCCGTATTGCGCGTTCAGCTTGCCGGCGATGGCGCCCGCGGACAGATCCTTGCTCTTGCGCTCGTCAAAGGGCTTGAGCGTTGCAAACACGATGCCCGAGCTGGAGCTGTTGGTGAAGCCGTTGATCGACAGGCCGGGGAAGGCCACCGCGTGCTCCACACCCGGCGTCTTCAGCGTGATGTCGGTCATGCGGCGGATGACGTCCTCGGTGCGGTCCAGCGTCGCGCCGTCGGGCAGCTGGGCGAAGCCGATCAGGTATTGCTTGTCCTGGCCGGGCACGAAGCCACCGGGCACAGCCTTGAACAGGCCGGCCGTGGCTGCAACGAGCACGAGGTAGACGACCATCATGAAGGCCTTGCGCGACATCAGCGTCTTCACGCCACTGCCGTACTTGGCGGAGCCGCTCGAGAACAGCCGGTTGAAGCCACCGAAGAAACGGCCCAGCACGGCGTCCATGCCACGGGTCAGCGCGTCCTTGGGGGCGTCGTGGCTCTTCAGCAGCAGGGCGGCTAGGGCCGGCGACAGGGTCAGCGAGTTGATCGCCGAGATCACTGTCGAGATGGCGATGGTCAGCGCGAACTGCTTGTAGAACTGGCCGGTCAGGCCGCTGATGAAGGCCAGCGGCACGAACACCGAGATCAGCGTCAGCGCGATGGCGATGATGGGGCCCGACACCTCACGCATGGCGCGGTAGGTGGCGTCGCGGGGCGACAGGCCCGAGGCGATATTGCGCTCGACGTTCTCGACCACCACGATGGCGTCGTCCACGACGATGCCGATGGCCAGCACCAGGCCGAACAGGCTCAGCGCATTGATGGAGAACCCGAAACCGTGCATCACCGCGAAGGTGCCGATGATGGACACCGGCACGGCCAGCAGCGGGATGATGGAGGCGCGCCAGGTCTGCAGGAACAGGATGACGACCAGCACCACCAGGGCCACGGCCTCCAGCAGCGTGTGGATGACGGATTCGATGGACGCGCGCACGAACTGCGTCGGGTCGTAGACGATGGTGTATTCCACGCCTTCGGGCATGGCCGTCTTCAGGTCTTCCATCGCGGCGCGCACATTGGCCGAGATGTCCAGCGCATTGCCGCCCGGAGCCTGGAAGATCGGCACCGCGACGGCGGACTTGTTGTCCAGCAGCGAGCGCAGCGCGTATTCGCTGGCGCCGAGCTCGACGCGGCCGAGGTCGCGCAGCCGCGTCACGGCCCCATTGGCGCCACTCTTGACGATGATGTCGCCGAATTCCTCAGCGGTCTGCAGCCGGCCCTGCGCGTTGACGGACAACTGCAGGTCGATGCCTTGCAGGCCCGGTGAAGCGCCAACGACGCCGGCGGCGGCCTGCACGTTCTGGCCGCGGATGGCGGTCACCACGTCACTGGCCGACAGGCCATGCTCGGCGACCTTCTGCGGGTCCAGCCAGACGCGCATCGCGTAGTCGCCCGAGCCGAACATCAGCACCTGGCCCACGCCGGGGATGCGCGCGAGGCGGTCCTTGACGTTGAGCAGCGCGTAGTTGCGCAGATAGGTCATGTCGTAGCGCTCGTTGGGCGAGGTCAGGTGCACGACCATGGTCAGGTCGGGGCTGCTCTTGACCGTCGTCACGCCCAGGCGCTTGACCTCCTCGGGCAGGCGCGCCTCGGCCTGGCTGACGCGGTTCTGCACCAGCTGCTGGGCCTTGTCGGGGTCGGTACCGAGCTTGAAGCTGACGGTCAGCGTCATCAGGCCGTCAGTCGTCGCCTGGCTGCTCATGTAGAGCATGTCCTCGATGCCGTTGATGGCTTCCTCGAGCGGCGTGGCCACCGTCTCGGCGATGACCTTGGGGTTGGCGCCGGGGTATTGGGCGCGCACGACGACCGAGGGCGGCACGACGTCGGGGTATTCCGAGATCGGCAGCGCGCGGATCGACAGCAGGCCGCCGATGAAGATCAGCAGCGACAGCACGCCCGCAAAGATGGGGCGGTCGATGAAGAATTTAGAGAGATTCATGTTGGCTCCAGACAGCACGCCCCCCGCAGGCCGGCTGAACCGGCCCGCAACCAGGGGCTCGCGGTGGGATGAGGGCTAGATCAGGAGGTTTTTGCAGCGGCTTGCTGCGCCGCCAGTTCGGGTTTGGCGTCCATGGCGACGTCCTTGGGCGCGAGCACCGACCCCGGCCTCACGCGCTGCACGCCGCCGACGACGATGCGCTCGCCGCCCTTGAGGCCGCTGGTCACGACACGCAGGCCGTTGACGTTGGCGCCCAGCGTCACACCGCGCCATTCGGCCTGGTTACCCTGGCCGACGACGATGACATAACGCTTGTCCTGGTCGGTTCCGACGGCGCGCTCATTGACGAGCAGGGCCGCCTCGTTCTTCGCCTGGCCCATGCGCAGCTTGGCAAACTGGCCAGGGATCAGGCCGCCGTCCTTGTTGTCGAAGACGGCGCGCACGCGCAGCGTGCCGCTCCTGGCATCCACCTGGTTGTCGACGAGTTGCAGGCGGCCTGTCTGGCTCTTGTCACTGCCTGCCAGCATCTCCACGGGAATGCGCTCCATGCCTTTGCGCTCGGCGCCGCCGCCGGGCAGCGAGGCGAGCGCCTCGCGCACCACCTTTTCGTCGGCGTCGAAGCTGGCGTAGATCGGGCTGACCGACACCAGCGTCGTCAGCACCGGCGCACCGGCACCCGCGGCGACGAGGTTGCCCTGCGTCACTTCGATCCTGCCAACGCGGCCCGCCACCGGTGCACGCACCTGGGTGTAGCTCAAGGACAGCTGCGCCGATTGCAGCGCGGCCTGAGCGGCGCGCAGGTTGGCCGCACCTTCACGGGCGGCGTTGTCCTTCTCGTCGAACTCGCGGCGCGCCACGGCGCGCTCCTCCAGCAGGGACTTGGCGCGTTGGGCCTCGCTGAGCGTGTAGGTGACGCGGGCCTGGGCGGCGGCCACCTGTGCTTCCAGGCGCTGCACCTCGGCCTGGTAGGGCGCGGGGTCGATGGTGACGAGCAGGTCGCCCGCCTTCACGAGGCTGCCCTCGCGGAAATGCACGGCCTGCACGGCGCCCGACACACGGGCCCGCACATCGACGCGCTCGACGGCTTCCAGGCGGCCCGAGAACTCGTTCCAGGCCGATACATCCTGGCTGACAACCTGGGCGACGGACACCGGTGTGGCGGGCGGCGTGGTGGGGCCGGCGTCGGCCTGGGCTGCGCCCGAGCCGAACTGGGCGAAGCCCACGGCGCCCAGGGCGACGAGAGCGACAGCGCCAGCGATCAGGCCGGCACGACGATTGAGACGAGGGTTGGACTGCATTTCTATTTCTCTCCGAAGGTCAATCAGGCAGGAATCAGGCGGGAAGGGACAGCGCGCGGCGGGCCGCTTCACGCAGGAATTCGTGGATGGGATTCAGCGCATAGCCCGGCGCGATGGCGGGCAGCGTCATCTCCTTGGCGGTGCCGCCTTGCTCCCGCAGTGCAACGGCATAGCGGCGCGACTCGTCGCTCAGCGGGTGGCCCGCGGCGCTGAGGATCAGCGCGGGCGCCAGGCCGCTCAGCCGGCTGGCGTTCAGCGGCGCGGCATAGGGGTGGTCGGCGCGCGTGCTGCCGCCCAGATAGGCCTGCCAGCCCTTGGCGTAGTGGCATTCACAGCCGCCGCATTCGCCGTCGCGCATGGAGGCGCTGCCGAGTTGCGGGTCCAGCATGGGCGCAATCAGCAATTGGCCAGCGAGCTTGGGTGCGTGCTGGTCGCGGGCCATCAGCGCGAGCGCCGCGGCGAGGTTGCCGCCCGCTTCCTCGCCGGCAACGAACAGGGCGGTGTGCGGGCTGCCGGTCAGCCTGGCCGGCTTGGCGGCGAGGGCCTGCAGGGCCTCGAAGGCGGCGCTCAGGCCGCTGGGGAAAGGGTGCTCAGGCGCCAGCGGATAGTCCAGCGAGACGACATCAGCGCCCGCGTCGGCGAGCATCTCGCTGCGCGCCCGGCTGGCCTGGAGTGAGCCGTCCGTGAAGCAGCCACCGTGCAGCCACAGCAGCAGCGCGCGCCCGTCGCCGTCCAGCGGCCGGCGCGCCGTGTAGACCTGGGCCACGAGGCCAGGCGCAGGGCCGAGGCGCAAAGTGGCAGGGGAGGCGATCTTGTCCATGGACCGAAAGATAGTGATCAACGGCCTAGGGATAAACGGCCTTGAAAGTGACTCACTTTTCCTTGCCGTGGAACAATGAAGTCATGGACCGACTCTCCGCGATGCAAGCCTATGTCCGGGTGGTCGAGGCCGGCACCTTCACCAAGGCGGCCGATTCCCTGGACCTGCCCAAGGCCACCGTCACGCGCCTGATCCAGACGCTGGAAGGCCATCTGCGCACCAAGCTGCTGAACCGCACCACGCGGCGCGTGACAGTGACGCCGGATGGCGCGGCCTACTACGAGCGCGCCATGCGCCTGCTGGGCGACCTGGAGGAGCTGGAAGGCAGCATGAACCAGGCCCGTGTGACGCCGCGTGGCCGCATACGCATCGACGTTCCCGGCGTGGTGGGGCGCGAGATGATCATTCCGCACCTGCCGGATTTCTACGCCAAGTACCCCGACATCCAGATCGAGCTTGGCGTCAGCGATCGCACGGTGGACCTGATCAGCGACAACATCGACTGCGTGATCCGTGGTGGCGAGTTGACCGACCAGAGCCTGGTCGCGCGGCGCATCGGCGAATTCCGCTTCATCACCTGCGCGACGCCCGAATACCTGCGCCGCCATGGCGCGCCGGCCCATCCGCTGGAGCTGACGCAGGCGCCACATCGCATGGTGGGTTATTTCTCGGCACGCAGCGGCAAGGTCATGCCAGACACCTTCCGCCGCGGCGAGGAAGAAATAGAGGTGGCGGGCAACCACATCCTGGCGGTGAACGATGCGAATGCCTATCTGAATGCCGGCCTGGCCCACCTGGGCGTCGTGCAGGTGACCTGCTTCATGGCCGGGCCGCTGCTCAAGAGCGGCGAGCTGGTGCGGGTGCTGGAGGAATGGGACGCCGACCCGGTGCCGGTCTATGTCGTCTACCCGCCCAACCGCCATCTCAGCAGCAAGCTGCGGGTGTTTGTCGACTGGGTCGTCGAGCTGATCGGCCGCGAGGCGATGGGCGGGCTGAAGTTGCGCTGTACGACGAGCTGAGGACTCAAGCCTCGTCGGCCGCGCTGCTGGCGACCACGGCCGCCGGACCGAAGTCTTCGGCCGACGGAGCTGGGGCGCTGATAGCCAGCAACATGCCCGCCGCCAACGCTGCGACAGCCGTCGCGGCGGTGATCAGCGTGGAAATGGATCGGGTGTTGTTCATGGTGACTCTCCTGGTCGGCCACCGCCGAGCGGGGTGTGCCGATAGGTTGTCACTGTAGGAATTGCGCGCCGCGAGAAAAAGCGGGGCAGAGAGAACGGCGAGTTGCTGCCAGCGGAACAATCCGCGGCTTGAAAACCGGTCAGCTCTTGCGCGGCGCACCCCGCCCGCGTTCCTCCAGCCAGGTTTTGGCCGTCGAGAAATGTCCGCAACCGATGAAGGGCCGCGGCGGCTTCAGCGCCGACAGCGGCGACGGGTGGTTGGCCTTCAGCACGAGGTGATCCTGCCGGGCGGCCTCGATCAGCGGCGCCTTAGCCTGGGCATAGCTACCCCACAGCATGAAGACCTTCGGCGCTGGATCCTCAGCCGCGGCCTTGATGAGGGCGTCGGTGAGCACTTCCCAGCCGCGACTGGCGTGGCTGGCGGGCTGGCCGTCTTCCACCGTCAACACGGCGTTGAGCAGCAGCGTGCCGCCTTCGGCCCAGCGCACCAGGCTGCCATTGGGCGGGAAGGGCTTGCCGAGGTCGCGCTGGATCTCCTTGAAGATATTGCGCAGGCTGGGCGGCAGCGGCACGCCGGGCGGCACGCTGAAGCTCAGACCTTCCGCCTGGCCGGGGCCGTGGTAGGGGTCCTGGCCGAGGATGACGACGCGGGTGCTGGCCAGCGGCGTCAGCGTCAGCGCGCGCAGCGGCTCGGGCGGGTAGATGGTGGCGCCGGCGGCGGCGCGCTCTTCCAGGAAGGCTTCTAGTTTCTGACCAACGGGCGAGGCGGCCCAAGCTTCGACGACGGGGCGCCAGTCGGTGTCGGGGAGTTGCAGCGGCAGCTTCATCCGAACAGGGTCGCCAGCGCCTGGCCCGGGTCGGGCGCGCGCATGAAGGCCTCGCCGACGAGGAAGGCGTTGACGTTCGCCTCGCGCATGCGCTTCACGTCCGCCGCGCCGAGGATGCCGGATTCGGTCACCAGCAGCTTGTCGGCCGGCACGCGCGGCAGCAGGGCCAGCGTCGTGTCCAGCGTCACGTCGAAGGTGCGCAGATTGCGGTTGTTGATGCCGACCAGCGGCGTCTTCAGCTGGAGGGCGCGGTCGAGCTCCTCGCCGTCATGGACTTCAACAAGAACGTCCAGCCCGAGGGCATGGGCCGACGCCTCGAGGTCGGCCATCTGCGAGTCGGCCAGGCAGGCGGCGATCAGCAGGATGCAGTCGGCGCCCATCGCACCGGCTTCCATGACTTGGTACTCGTCCACCATGAAGTCCTTGCGCAGCACCGGCAGCTCGCAGGCGGCGCGGGCTTCGCGCAGATAGGCGGCCGAGCCCTGGAAGAAGCGCTCGTCAGTCAGCACACTCAGGCAGGCCGCGCCGTTGCGGGCATAGCTTTCGGCGATCTGCCCCGGCTTGAAATCCTCGCGAAGCACGCCCTTGCTGGGGCTGGCCTTCTTGATCTCGGCAATGACGGCCGCGCGGCCGGCCGCGATGGTGGCGCGCAGCGAACGCTCGAAGCCCAGGCGCTCACCCTTGCGGGCCTCTGCCTCCTCACGCTGTGAGGCCAGCGAGCGCTTGAGCTTGGCCGCCGCGATCTCTTCCCACTTGACCTCGACGATGCGGTTCAGGATATCGCTGCTCACGCTTTTCCTCCCAGCCCCTGGGTCTGCTTGACGAAGGCATCCAGCTTGGCACGCGCCGCGCCACTGTCCAGCGCCGTGCGGGCACGTTCGATGCCGTCGGCCAGCGTCGGCGCCACGTTGGCGGCGTATAGCGTCGCGCCGGCGTTCAGCAGCACGATGTCGCGCGCTGGGCCGGGCTTGCCGTCGAGCACACCGACCAGCATCTCGCGCGACTGTTCCGGGTTCTCGACCTTGAGACTGCGGTTGCTGGCCATGGCCATGCCGAAGTCTTCGGGGTGGATCTCGTACTCGCGCACGGCGCCGTCTTTCAGCTCGCCCACCAGCGTCGTCGCGCCCAGCGAGATCTCGTCCATGCCGTCCTTGCCGTAGACGACGAGCGCGTGCTCGGCGCCCAGGCGCTGCAGCACGCGCACCTGGATGCCGACGAGGTCGGGGTGGAAGACGCCCATCAGGATGTTGGGCGCGCCGGCCGGGTTGGTCAGCGGGCCCAGGATGTTGAAGATGGTGCGCACGCCGAGCTCGCGGCGCACCGGCGCGATGTTCTTCATCGCCGGGTGGTGATTGGGCGCGAACATGAAGCCGATGCCGCACTCGTCCAGGCACGCGGCCACGGCACGTGGCGAGAGCTGGATGTTGGCGCCCAGGGCCTCCAGCACGTCGGCGCTGCCGGTCTTGCTGCTGACGCTGCGGTTGCCATGCTTGGCCACCTGCGCACCCGCTGCCGCCGCGACGAACATCGAGCAGGTGGAGATGTTGAAGCTGTGTGCGCCATCGCCACCGGTGCCGACGACGTCGACGAGATGCGGCAGCGGCCCAATCTCATGCAAGGGCACCTTGTTGGACAACTCGCGCATGACCTGCGCGGCGGCCGTGATTTCGCCGATGGTTTCCTTCTTCACGCGCAGGCCGGTCAGCAGCGCCGCAGAGATGACGGGCGACATCTCGCCGGCCATGATGCGGCGCATCAGCGTCAGCATCTCGTCGTGAAAGATCTCGCGGTGCTCGATGACGCGGGTCAGGGCTTCGGTGTCGGTGATGGGCATGGCTCAGCGCTCCAGGAACTCGCGTGCGGCGGCAATGGCGTGATCGACGCCGGGGGTGTCGACATCGAGATGGGTCACAAAGCGCAGACCGATGAGGCCGGTGGCCAGCACGCCGCGTGACTTCAGGTGCTCCAGCAGGGCCGGTGTGCGGCCGTCGCTGATCTGGGCAAAGACGATATTCGTCTGCGGTGGCGTGACCGTGACACCCGGCAGCGCGGCCAGGCCCTCGGCCAGGCGCTTGGCCAGCGCGTGGTCGTCGGCGAGGCGGTCGACGTGATGGGTCAGCGCATGGTCGGCTGCGGCCGCCAGCAGGCCGACCTGACGCAGGCCGCCGCCCACCATCTTGCGCACACGGTGGGCGCGGCCGATCAGCTCGCGCGAGCCGACCAGCATCGAGCCGATGGGCGCGCCCAGGCCCTTGCTGAAGCAGAGGGAGACCGAGTCGAAAGGGCGGGCCAGGTCGGCCACGCTGCGGCCCGAGGCAACCGCCGCGTTGAAGAGGCGGGCGCCGTCGAGATGCGTGGCCAGGCCACGCGCATGAGCCAGTTCGCAGGCGGCGTTGGTGTACTGGGTGGACAGCACATTGCCGCTCCAGGTGTTCTCCAGCGCCAGCAGCCGCGTGCGTGCGAAGTGCGGGTCGTCGGGCTTGATGGCGGCGGCGATGTCTTCGAGCTTGATCGTGCCGTCGGGCTGGTTGGTCAGGGGCTGGGGCTGGATGCTGCCCAGCACCGCCGCGCCGCCGCCTTCGTAGCGGTAGGTGTGGGCGAGCTGGCCGACGATGTACTCGTCGCCACGGCCGCAATGGGCCAGCAGGGCACAGAGGTTGCTCTGCGTGCCGCTTGGCATGAAGAGAGCGGCCTCCTTGCCGAGCAAGGCAGCGACGCGCTCCTGCAGCGCGTTGACGGTGGGGTCGTCGCCGAAGACGTCGTCGCCAACTTGTGCCGCTGCGATCGCTGCGAGCATGGCGGGCGTCGGCTTGGTGACTGTGTCGCTGCGCAGATCCACGACCTTGCCGGTGGCGGCTGCGCCCGATCCGGGCGCGTAGTCGGTCATTGGTGCACCCTTCGCGCTTCGCGCTGTCCCGCCACGCGGGAATGAGCCCCTTCGGGCGGCCGTGCGGGGCTCATGCCTTCAACTCCAGGAAGTTGCGCAGCATCGCGTGCCCATGCTCGCTGAGGATGGACTCGGGGTGGAACTGCACGCCCTCGCACGGCGTGGCCGTGCCGGCCAGTTCGCGGTGGCGCACGCCCATGATCTCGCCATCCTCGCTGCGCGAGGTGATCTCCAGCACCGCCGGGCAGCTCGCTTCCTCGATGACGAGGGAGTGGTAGCGGATCACCGAGAAATCCTTGGGCAGTCCGGTGTAGACACCGCGGCCATCGGTCGTGATCGTGCTGGCCTTGCCGTGCATCTGGCGCTGGGCCCGGATGATCTTGCCGCCCAGGGCCTGGCCCATGGACTGGTGGCCCAGGCACACGCCCAACAGCGGCTTCTTGCCAATGAAATGCTGGATGGCTTCCACGCAGACGCCGGCTTCGTTGGGCGTGCAGGGGCCGGGCGAGAACACGATATGAGCCGGGTCCAGCGCCGCCATCTCGGCCACGGTGATCTCGTCGTTGCGCACCACCTTCACSTCYGCGCCCAGTTCACCGAAGTACTGGACGAGGTTGAAGGTGAAACTGTCGTAGTTGTCGATCATCAGCAGCATTTGGACTCCCGCCGGGCCGCCCCAAGGGAGGCCATCCCCCTTGGGGGGCAGTGAACGAAGTGAACGTGGGGGCTCATCAAAATCCCTCCTCGACGAGTTCGGCGGCGCGCAGCAGAGCGCGTGCCTTCGCCTCAGTCTCTTGCCACTCCAGTTCGGGTACCGAGTCTGCGACGACGCCGGCCGCCGCCTGCACATAGAGCATGCCGTTCTTGATGATGCCGGTGCGGATGGCGATGGCCAGGTCCATGTCGCCGGCAAAACTCAGGTAGCCGCAGGCACCGCCGTAGATGCCGCGTTGCACGGGCTCCAGCTCGTCGATGAGTTCCATCGCTCGTACTTTGGGCGCGCCGGTGAGCGTGCCGGCAGGGAAGGTGGCCTTGAGCACATCGAGCTGGCCGACATCGTCTCGCAACGTCCCCTCGACGTTCGAGACGATGTGCATCACATGCGAATAGCGCTCCACGGCGAAGGACTGCGTCACCTTGACGCTGCCGACGCGGGCGATGCGGCCGATGTCGTTGCGCGCCAGGTCGATCAGCATCAGGTGCTCGGCGCGCTCCTTGGGGTCGGCCTGCAGCTCGGCTTCCAGTTCCAGGTCGCGCTCCACCGTCGCGCCGCGCGGGCGCGTGCCGGCCAGGGGGCGGATCGTGACCTTGCGGCTGCCGTCGCCGGCATGTTCTTCACGGACCAGAATCTCGGGGCTGGCGCCGACGATCTGGAAGTCGCCCAGGTCGTAGAAGTACATATAGGGGCTGGGATTCAGCGCCCGCAGCGCCCGGTACAGCGCGATCGGCTCGGCCTTGTAGGGCTTGGAGATGCGCTGGCCGACCTGGACCTGCATCAGGTCGCCAGCGGCGATGTATTCCTTGGCCTTGGCCACGGCGGCCAGGTAGTCGGCCTTGGCAAAGCCGCGCGTGACTGGGTGGGCTTCACCGCGCGGCACGCGGGGCACGCTGACCGAATACGTCAGCTTGTCGCGCAGCTGCGAGAGCTTCTTCTTGGCGCGGAAATAGGCCTCCGGCTGGCGCGGGTCGGCCCAGACGATGAGGTACAGGCGCCCGGAGAGGTTGTCGATGACGGCGACTTCCTCGGACAGCAGCAGCAGGATGTCCGGCGTGCCCAGGCTCTCGCCTGCGTGATCGCGGTCCAGGCGCTTCTCGATGGCGCGCACGGCCTCGTAGCCGAAGTAGCCGGCSAGSCCGCCGCAAAARCGCGGCAGACCCGTCGGGATCTTGGGCTTGATGCGCTCCTGGTAGGCGGCGATGAAGTCCAGCGGGTTGCCTTCGTGCGTCTCGACGATGGCGCCGTCGGTGACGACTTCGCAGAGCTGGCCCGTTGCGCGGATCAACGTGCGGGCGGGCAGGCCGATGAAGGAGTAGCGCCCGAAGCGCTCGCCGCCGACGACGGACTCCAGCAGGAAGCTGTTGCGGCCCTGGCCGGAGCCGGCGCAGAGCTTGAGGTACAGGGACAGCGGGGTTTCGAGATCCGCAAAGGCCTCGCTGATCAGCGGGATGCGGTTGTAGCCCTCGGCAGCGAGGCTCTGGAATTCAAGTTCGGTGATCACGGTCAAACCTTGAAAAGACAGTTTTCAGGGCTTGGCGTGCAGCCCGATGGAGAACGGGCAACGCGAGAAAAAGCGCGTCAGGGCGCGCCAAGCAGCATCAGTCGGCGGTGAACCAGCGACGCCAGGGCCAGGCTCCCCGGTCGCTCGACCCCGTGATGTACTTCCGCGTGATGAACATGATCGGATCAGTGTATCAGCGGGTCTTTGAGCCTGACACGCCATACTTCGGTTCACGAAGATGCCGCCATCGCGGCACAGCAACGGAGCGAGACATGCGCGCATTCATCGTCGCGGCCCTGGTGGCCGTGGGCAGTCTGAGCGGGGGGAGCGCCTGGGCCGAGACGGTCGAGGTGGCCAACGTGAAGTACGAGACGGCCATGGACCTGGCGGGCCAGAAGCTGGTCCTCAACGGCGCCGGCGTGCGCTACAAGTTTGTCGTCAAGGTCTACACGGCGGGCCTGTACCTGACGCACAAGGTCAGCACGACGCCCGAGGTGCTCGCGGCGCCCGGCCCCAAGCGCATCCATATCCAGATGTTGCGCGAGATCGACGGCAACGAACTCGGCAAGCTTTTCACCAAGGGCATGGAAGCCAACGCGCCGCGCGACGAGTTCGTCAAGTCCATCAATGGCGTGCTCAAGTTGAGCGAAGTCTTCGCCAGCCGCAAGCAGCTCAACAGCGGCGACAATTTCACGGTCGACTATGTGCCCGGGCTCGGGTCGACGCTGCTGGTCAACGGCAAGTCGCTGTTGAGCGAGCCGATCAAGGAGCCTGAGTTCTTCACGGCCCTGCTGCGCATCTGGCTGGGCGACAAGCCGGCCGACGATGCGCTGAAAGAAGCCCTGCTCGGCATCAAGCGCGAACGCCGCCGCTGAGGTCTAGCACGTCGAGCCGGCCCAGATGCTGCAGGGCCGGCACGGCACGGATGTCCTCGCCATGGTTGTAGCCGTAGGTCATCAGCACCAGCGGGCAGCCGGCCGCGCGCGCGGCCTCTGCGTCGTTGCGTGAGTCGCCCACCATCCAGGTAGCCGCGGGCGATGTGCCCAGCGCCTCGCAGGTCTTGAGCAACGGCAGCGGATCGGGCTTCTTGCGCGCGAAGTCGTCGCCGCCGAAGACGTGGGTGAAGTAACCATCCAGCCCCTTGCGCTTGAGCAGTTCGCGCGCCGGCGCGCCCGGCTTGTTGGTCAGCACGGCCAGCGGCAGGCCCAGCGCTCGCAGTGCTTCCAGCCCTTCGACGACGCCCGCGTAGACAGTCGCATGCTCGCCATTCAGGCCGGCGTAGTGCTGCTGGTAGAGCGGCCAGGCTTGCTCGAACAGCGCCGGCGCGCCGCCCACCTCGGCCAGCGTCGTGCGCACCAGGTGCTCGCTGCCGCGGCCGATGGTGTGCTCGACGAAGGCCGACGTGACCGGTGGCAGGCCGAGATCGGCCAGCACGCGGCCCAGCACGGCAACGAAGTCGCCCAGCGTGTCGATAAGGGTGCCGTCCAGGTCGAGGATGAGGGCTTGAGGTTTCATGTTTTCAGCTGGCCATCGGCCTTGAACATCGCCTTGATGCCCCGCACCGCCTGGCGGATGCGCGACTCGTTCTCGATCAGCGCAAAGCGCACATGGCCGTCACCATGGTCGCCGAAGCCGATGCCGGGCGATACGCAGACCTTGGCCTTCTCCAGCAACTGCTTCGCGAACTCCAGCGAGCCGAGCTCGCGGTAGGGCTCGGGAATGGGCGCCCAGATGTACATGCTGGCCTTGGGGCAGTCCACCACCCAGCCGGCCTCGATGAGGCCCTTGTAGAGCACGTCGCGGCGGCGCTGGTAGCTGGCGGTGATGTCCTTGACGCACTGCTGGTCGCCCTCCAGCGCAGCGATGGCGGCGACCTGCAGCGGCGTGAAGGTGCCGTAGTCGTGATAACTCTTGATGCGCGCCAGCGCCGCGACGAGATCCGGGTTGCCGACCATGAAGCCGACCCGCCAGCCGGCCATGTTGTAGCTCTTGGAGAGCGTGAAGAACTCGACCGCCACGTCCTTGGCGCCGGGCACCTGCATGATGGATGGCGCGACGTAGCCGTCGTAGACGATGTCGGCATAGGCCAGGTCATGCACGACGAGGATGTCGTGCTTCTTGGCCAGCGCCACGACGCGCTCGAAGAAGGCCAGGTCCACGCACTGCGCCGTCGGGTTGGACGGGAAGCCGAAGACCATCATCTTGGGCTTGGGGTAGCTGCCGCGGATGGTCTTCTCCAGCTCGGCGAAGAAGTCGACCTCGCTGCTGACCGGAATGGCGCGGATGTCGGCGCCGGCAATGACCGCGCCGTAGATGTGGATGGGGTAGCTCGGGTCCGGCACCAGCACGGTGTCGCCGCGGTCGAGTGTGGCCAGCATCAGGTGGGCCAGGCCCTCCTTGGAGCCAATGGTGACGATGGCCTCGTGGTCGGGGTCGATGGCGACGCCGTAGCGGCGCTCATACCAGTGCGAGATCGCCCGGCGCAGGCGCGGGATGCCCTTGCTGGCCGAGTAGCCGTGGGTGTCGGGCCGTTGCGAGACTTCGTTGAGCTTGGCGACGATGTGTGTCGGTGTGGCCCCGTCGGGGTTGCCCATGCTCATGTCGATGATGTCTTCGCCCCGTCGGCGAGCCGCCAGCTTGAGCTCGGCGGTGATGTTGAAGACGTATGGCGGGAGACGGTCGATGCGCGCGAAGCGGCGCTTGCCGCTGGAAGCGGAAGAAGAGGTCATTGGCAGTGTTCACGTGAGCGCCCGGAACCGTCCGAGCGACGTGGGCGGCGTGGCGCCGCACCGCGGGCGACTCTAGCGCACTAAGCTGGTGACCATGAGCACGCCTGAGTCCCTCACGCTGACCGTTGACGATCAAACCACGGTCTCGGCCTTGTGGCTGCAGCCGCCCAAGCCGCGTTCGACCTACGTGTTCGCTCATGGCGCCGGTGCCGGCATGCACCACAGCTTCATGGCGGCGTTGTCGCAGGCCCTGTTCGACGCGTCGGTGGCGACCTTGCGCTACCAGTTCCCCTACATGGAGCGCGGCTCCAAGCGCCCCGACTCGCCCGCTGTGGCGCACGCCGCCGTTCGCGCTGCGGTGGCAGAGGCGCGCCAGCGGTTGCCCGACACACCGCTGTTCGCGGGCGGCAAATCCTTCGGCGGCCGCATGACCTCGCAGGCCCAGGCGGCCGAGGCGATGCCGGGTGTGCGTGGGCTGGTGTTCGTCGGCTTTCCCTTGCACCCGGCTGGCAAACCGGCCATTGACCGGGCGGCGCACTTGGCGCAGGTCGCCGTACCGATGCTGTTCCTGCAGGGCACGCGCGACGAACTGGCCGACCTGGCCTTGCTGCGAGGCGTTGTCCAGGGCCTGGGCGACCCAGCCACGCTGCATATCGAGGAGGATGCCGACCACGCCTTCCATGTCAGGGCGCGCAGCGGGCGCAACGACGCGCAGGTGGTGCAGGCCTTGGCAGCGGCGATGGCGGCATGGTTCCTAGCGCAAGCCCCTGGGGCGCGCGGCGGGTGACTTCCTAGAATCGGGCAATGAACACCTCCGCCGCCCCCATTGCCTGCATCGGCGGCCTCAATATCGACCGCAAGCTCAGGCTGCTGTCCAACTCCCTGCACGGGTCGTCCAACCCGTGCGAGTCACATGAAACCCCCGGCGGCGTCGTGCGCAACGTCGCCGAGAACCTGGCGCGGCTGGGCCTGCCCGTCGCGCTGGTTGCCGCGGTGGGCGACGACGCCGGCGGGCGCATGCTGCTTGAGCAGGCCGCGCAGGTCGGCATCGACACGCGCGCCGTCATCCGGCTGCGCCGCCACGCCAGCGACAGCTACACCGCGGTGCTCGCGCCAGACGGCAGCCTGGAACTCGGCCTGGCGTCGATGCCGCTCGTCGAGAGCCTGAACCCCTGGGCGCTGGCGGCCAGCAAAGCCTTGCGCGCCGGGGCCGCCCTCGTCGTGGCCGACGGCAACCTGCCCACCGACGCCTGGCCCTTGCTGCTCGGCGAGGCGCGCGCCAGCGGCATCCCATTGGTGGGCGTGGCGGTGTCCGAAGCCAAGATGGAAAGACTGCCAGAGCGCCTGGACGGCCTGCACCTGCTGGTCATGAATGCCGGTGAACTGGCCACCATCGCGGCAGACGCGAACGAGGCCTTCGATGCATTGCACGCACGCGGCGTCGGCTGCGTGCTGGTCTCCAAGGGCGCCGACGGCTTGCTGCTCAGCACGCCGGGCCGCGCACCACGCCACTGGCCGGCGCCGCAGGTGCATGTCGTGGACGTGACCGGTGCTGGCGACGCACTCTCGGCCGGCGTCTGTGCCTCGCTGCTGCGCGCGCCCGACGACTTCGACGCCGCCGCTCGCCTGGGCCTGGACCTCGCTGCACTGACGCTGCAGACCGAGGACAGCGTCCACCCCGAACTGAACCCCAGGTTCCTGGAAGAACGATAGATGAACGAACTGATCCAGCTCTCGCCCGAAGTCGCCGCCGCCCATGAGCAGGGCCGGCCGATCGTGGCCCTCGAATCCACCATCATTGCCCACGGCATGCCGTGGCCGCAGAACCTGCAGACGGCGCGCGAGGTCGAGGACGTCATCCGCATCGAAGGTGCCGTGCCGGCGACCATCGCGGTCATCGGCGGGCGCATCCGCGTCGGCCTGACGGACACCGAATTGCAGCAGCTGGCCCAGGCGCCCGACGCCATGAAGCTCAGCCGCCGCGACCTGCCGTTTGCCATCGCCACCGGGCGCCTCGGTGCCACGACGGTGGCGGCGACGATGATCTGCGCCCACCTGGCCGGCATCGAGGTCTTTGTCACCGGCGGCATCGGCGGCGTGCACCGCGGCGGGCATGAGAGCTTCGACATCTCGGCCGACCTGCAGGAGCTGGCGCGCACGCCGGTGGCCGTCGTCTGTGCGGGCGCCAAGTCAATCCTCGACCTGGGCCTGACGCTGGAGTATCTGGAGACCCACGGCGTGCCGGTGCTGTCGGTCGGCCAGGACAACTTCGCCGCCTTCTTCACCCCCGACAGCGGCTTGAAGGCGGACTTCCGCATGGACTCGGCCGACGAGCAGGCCCGCTTCATCCGCGCCAAGTGGACGCTGGGCCTGGCCGGCGGTGTCGTCGTCAGCAACCCGGTGCCGGCAGCACAGGCCATGCCGCGCGAGGAGATCGACGCCATCACGGCCCAGGCCCTGGCGGAAGCCGACGCGCAAGGCGTCGCCGGCAAAGCCATCACGCCCTTCCTGCTCGCGCGCATCAAGGCGCTGACGGGTGGTCGCAGCCTGACGACCAACATCGCCCTCGTGAAGCACAACGCGATCGTCGGCGCTCGGCTGGCGCGCGCGCTGCAGAACTAAAAGCGAAAAACGCGCAAGCTGGTGGTGGCCAGCAAACTGCGAGCAAAACAGGCCGGTTAAGCTGATCTGTTTCCTGAGTCAATCCCCATTACTTTCAGCAGGCTTGCATGCGCGCGACCTCTCCTGTGATTCTTTGTGGCCTGGTGCTGGCCGTTCTGGCGGGCTGTGGGCGCAAGGACGATGCAGGCGGCGCGTCGGCCCCGGCGGGGGCGGCGAGTGCGCCGCCGGCGCAGAACGTCGGTGTCGTCAAGGTCAGGCAGGCCGACGTGCCGATCACCGTGGAGGCCAGCGGCACCGTCACCGCGCTGCAGAGCGTGGACCTGCGTGCGCAGACGAGCAGCATCGTCGCCCAGGTCCTCGTCAAGGACGGCCAGAACGTCAGGAAGGGTGACCTGCTGTTCCGCTTCGATGACCGCGGCGACCGCGCCGCGCTGGAGAAGGCACGCGCCCAGCTGGCCCGCGACCGCGCCAGCCTCACCGACCTGGAGCGCCAGCTCAACCGCGCCAAGGAACTGAAGGCGCAGAACTTCATCGCCCAGAACGCGGTGGACACCGCTCAGGCCAACTTCGATGCCGGCCAGGCGTTGATCCGCAGTGACGAGGCCGCGATCCAGGCGACCCAGGTCACGTTGGGCTACAACGAGTTGCGCGCGCCCATCAGCGGGCGCGTCGGCATCGTCAGCGTCTACCCGGGCAGCCTGGTGCAGGCCAATGCGACGGCGCTGCCGCTGGTCAACATCGCGCAGCTGGACCCCATCGCCATCAGCTTCACGGTGCCTGAAACCCAGCTCGGCTCGCTGCTGAGCGCCACGCGCGCCGGCGAGCTGGATGTCGAGGCCTTGCCGCCGCCGGGCTCGGCGCGCGGCGCAACCTCCATCAAGGGCCGCGTCACGGCGGTGGACAACCTCGTCGACAGCGCCACCGGCACGATCAAGGTCAAGGCCGAGTTCGACAACAAGGCCCAGTCGCTTTGGCCGGGCCAGTACCTGCGCGTGCGCGTCACGCTGCGCACGCTCAAGGGCGTGACCGTGGTGCCGCAGGCCGCCATCATCATGCGCGGCAACGAGCGCTCGGTCTACGTCGTGGCGCCCGACAACACCGCCAAGCTGGTGCCCGTGCAGCTGCGTCAGGCCATGGGCGAGCAGGCGGTGGTGGAGGGCCTGGACGCGACGGCCCAGGTCGTCATGGAAGGCAAGCAGAACCTGCGGCCGGGCACGCCACTGCGCATTCAAGCCAGCGGCGGAGCGGGCGCCGCATCGGCCCCAGCGTCTGCCGCTTCGGGCGCTGACAAATGAGGCTCACCGAGCTGTTCATCCGGCGGCCGGTCATGACCGTGCTGCTGAACCTGTCGCTCGTCATCGCCGGCCTGGCCGCCTGGAGCCGCATCCCGGTCGCGGCGCTGCCGTCCTACAACACGCCCATCATCAACGTCGGCGCGTCGCTGCCGGGCGCATCGCCCGAGACCATGGCCTCGTCCGTCGCGCTGCCGCTGGAGAAGCAGTTCTCGACCATCGCCGGCCTGTTGACCATTTCGTCGACCAACACGCTGGGCAACACCTCGCTGACGCTGGAGTTCGACCCCTCCCGCAACATCGACGCCGCCGCCGTGGACGTGCAGGCGGCGCTGTTCCGCTCCCTGCGTGCGCTGCCGGCCGAGATGACCTCGCCGCCCAGCTACCGCAAGGTGAACCCGGCCGATGCGCCGGTGCTGCTGGTGGCGCTGACGTCGCCTTCCATCGACCTGACCGAGCTGAACGACTACGCCGAGAACCTGCTGTCGCCGGGCCTGTCCACCATCGACGGCGTGGCCCAGGTGTCCATCTTTGGCCAGAAGCGCTATGCGGTGCGCATCAAGGTCAAGACGGACCTGCTCAACCAGCGCAACATCACGTTGGACGAGCTGCAGACGGCGGTGCGCGCCGCCAATGCCAACACGCCGGTCGGCGTGCTGGACGGCTCGCGCCAGACACTGACCATCCAGGCCAACCGCCAGCTGCGCAACGCCGCCGAGTTCGGCCGCACCGTCGTCGCCTCGCGCAACGGCGCGCCGGTGCTGCTGCGCGACGTGGCCGACGTGCAGGACAGCGTCGAAACCAGCAAGACCTACTCCACCTACCAGGGCGAGCGCTCCATCGTGCTGGCCATCCAGCGCCAGCCCGACGCCAACACCGTGCAGGTGGTGGACAAGGTCAAGGCCCTGCTGCCGCGCTTCGCGTCGCAGATGCCAGCGTCGATCCAGATGAGCACGCTGAACGACCGATCGGTATCCATCCGCGAGTCGCTGCACGATGTCTACGTGACGCTGGCGCTGACGGTCGGCCTCGTCGTGCTGGTGATCTTCATCTTCCTGCGCCGTGCCGTGGCCACGCTGATCCCGACGGCCTCGCTGCCGATCTCGCTGATCGGTGCGCTCACGCTGCTGTTCGCACTCGGCTACTCGCTCGACAACATCTCGCTGCTCGGCATCACGCTGGCCGTGGGCCTGGTGGTGGACGACGCCATCGTCATGCTGGAGAACATCGTCCGCCACGTCGAGGACGGCATGAAGCCCTTCGACGCGGCCGTGCGCGGCGCGCGCGAGATGGCCTTCACCATCCTGTCGATCTCGGTGTCGCTGGTGGCCGTGCTGATTCCGATCTTCTTCATGCCGGGCGTCATCGGCCTGCTGTTCCACGAGTTCGCCGTCGTCGTCGGCCTGGCCATTCTTGTGTCGGCCGTCGTGTCGTTGACGCTGGTGCCCATGCTGTGCAGCCGGTTGTTGAAGGCCGATGAGCACCACGAGGACGGCCCGATGGGGCGCCTGTTCGAGCGCGGCTTCACATGGACGCTGGACACCTACACGCGCACGCTGGACCTGGCCCTGCGCCACCGCGTCTGGGTGCTGGGCGTGGCCCTGCTGAGCTTCGTTGCGACGATCTGGTTCTACGCAACCATCCCCAAGGGCTTTTTCCCCGAGGAGGATATCGGCCAGATACAGGCCAGCACCGAGTCTGCCGAGGACACATCCTTCGCCGCGATGACCCTGCTGCAGGAGCGCGTGGCCGCCATCGTGCGCAACGATCCCAACGTTTTCGCCCTGAGTTCGGCCGTCGGCGGTGGGCCCTCGGGCAGCGCCACCAATACCGGCCGCATGTTCATCAACCTGAAGGCCCGCAATAGCCGCGAGTCCATGCCCAAGGTGCTGGAAGGCCTGCGCAAGAAGCTGCGCGCGGTGCCCGGCATCCAGGTCTATCTGCGCCCGGTGCAGAACCTGCAGCTCGGCGGCCGCCAGAGCAAGAGCCGCTACCAGTACACGCTGCAGTCGGTATCCACCGGCGAACTCAACACCTGGGCAACCCGGCTGCAGGAGAAGCTGCGCGGCGATGAGCGCTTCCGCGACATCACCAGCGACTCGCAAATGCGCGGCCTGCAGGCCAGCCTTGTCATCGACCGCGAGCGCGCCGCCATCCTGGGCGTGCAGATGCAGGACTTGCGCAATGCGCTGTACGGCGCCTTCGGCGAGCGCCAGGTGTCCAGCATCTATGCCGAGAGCAACACCTACCAGGTCATCATGGAAGCCGGCGAGGACGACCGCAGCAGCGAAGCCGCTTTCGACAAGATCTACCTGCGCGGCAAGAACGGCGCGCAGGTGCCGCTGACGGCCTTCGCCACCGTGCAGCGCACGCTCGGGCCCACGGCCGTCAACCACCAGGGCCAGCTGCAGGCCGTCACGATCAGCTTCAATCTCGCACCCAACGTGCCGCTGGGCGACGCCACCAAGCAGATTGACGCCTTCACGCGCGACATCAAGCTACCACCCAGCGTCATCACCAGCTACGGCGGCGATGCGGCCGTGTTCCAGGATTCGCAGGGCGGCCAGCTGCTGCTGATCGGGCTGGCAGTGGCCGTGATCTACGTGCTGCTGGGCGTGCTCTACGAGAGCTACATCCACCCATTGACCATCCTGGCCGGCCTGCCGTCGGCGGCGGTGGGCGCGCTGATCACGCTGCAGCTGTTCGGCATGGAGCTGACCATCATCGCCACCATCGGCATCGTCATGCTGATCGGCATCGTCAAGAAGAACGCGATCATGATGATCGACTTCGCGCTGGACGTGCAGCGCAGCCAGGGGCTCAAGCCGGCCGAGGCGATCCGCCAGGCCGCGATCCTGCGCTTTCGGCCCATCATGATGACGACGCTGGCGGCGCTGATGGGCGCGCTGCCCATTGCGCTCGGCCTGGGCGCGGGGGCCGAGCTGCGCCAGCCGCTGGGCCTGGCCGTGGTGGGCGGCCTGATCCTGTCGCAGGCGGTGACGCTCTACATCACGCCCGTGATCTACCTGGCGCTGGACCGCTTCAGCGGCACCGGGCCGGACGTGCGCGAAGTGGCGGACTTCGCCAGCAAGGCAGCCTGATCAGCTCAGTTTCAGGCGGCCTTCGCGGCTCTCGGTGAGCAGCCGCTGGGCCGCGCGCTCCAGCATGCCGATGACGGCGTCAAAGCCTGCGACCGGGCCGAAATAGGGGTCGGGGATGTCCTGGCCGGCCAGCTCGGGCACGAAGTCGGTCAGCAGCAGGATCTTGGCGTGGTGCTCGGGCGCTGCCTTGGTGCGCAGCGCGTCGACATGCTCAGCCTCCATGGCCAGCACGAGGTCGTATTGGCCGAGCTGCTCAGGCTCGACGCGGCGCGAGCGCCATTTGCGGTCGAGGCTGTAGTTGTGCCGGCCCAGTGCCGCTGCGGCGCGGGCGTCCACCGGGCCGCCGCGCGGGTCAGCGTGCACGCCGGCCGAGGCAATGGTCTTGAACACGTTGCCGAGCTTGGCCCTGAAGATGGCCTCGGCCATCGGTGAGCGGCAGATGTTGGCGGTGCAGACGAGCAGGATGGCGGCCATGTCAGTTACTCAGTTGCGCGGGACGAGCGCCGGGCCGCTCCCAAGCCGGCCCGCAATGGTGATGTGCTTGCCGGTCGAACCGGCAAGCATCGCCGTCCCCGCGGGGGACCGGCCAAGGTAATCCTTGGACGAGGGGCTCACGATCTCGCAAGTTCCGTGCGCATCGCGTCGATGACGGCCTTGTAGTCGGGCTTGCCGAAGATGGCCGAGCCGGCGACGAAGGTGTCGGCGCCCGCCGCGGCGATCTCGCGGATGTTGTCGACCTTGACGCCGCCGTCGATCTCCAGGCGGATGTCCCGGCCGCTGGCGCTGATGATCTCGCGCGCCTTCTTCAGTTTTTGCAGTGCCGACGGGATGAAGCTCTGGCCGCCAAAGCCGGGGTTGACGCTCATCAGCAGGATCACATCGACCTTGTCGATGACCCACTCCAGCACGTCCAGCGGCGTGCCCGGGTTGAACACCAGGCCGGCCTGCTTGCCCTCGGCCTTGATGAGCTGCAGCGTGCGGTCCACATGGGCGCTGGCCTCGGGGTGGAAGGTCACCACGTCGGCGCCGGCGCGGCAGAAGGCCTGCGCCAAGCTGTCGACCGGTTGCACCATCAGGTGCACATCGATGACGGCCGGCGTGCCGTCGGGCTTCACGGCATGCTTGCGCAGCGCCTCGCACACCATCGGTCCGAAGGTCAGGTTGGGCACGTAATGGTTGTCCATCACGTCGAAGTGGATCCAGTCGGCGCCGGCGGCGAGCACGTTCTTCACTTCGTCGCCCAGGCGGGCGAAGTCGGCGGACAGCAGGCTGGGGGCGATGCGGTATTGCGGTGCGGCGGGCATAGCGGGTGATTCTAGGCAGCCCGCTTGCCCCGCTTCAGCGGCCAGGCCGCTTGAAGCTGTCGCGCGCCTGCTGTGCCTCGGCCCAGTGGTGGCAGCCGGGCTGGTGGTCGTTGATCAGGCCCATGGCCTGGATCAGCGCATGCATGGTGGTCGGGCCGACGAATTTCCAGCCGCGCTTCTTCAGGTCCTTGGACAGGGCTTCGGAGGGCGCTGAGGTGGCCAGGTTGTGAGCCACCGAGTTCTTGGGCGGCTCGAAGCGCCACAGATAGGCGGCCAGCGAGCCTTCTGCAGCCACCAGCTCCACGCAGCGCCCGGCGTTGTGGATGGCCGCCTCGATCTTGCCGCGGTGGCGCACGATGCCGGCGTCGGCTAGCAGGCGGTTCACGTCCTTCTCGCCAAACTTGGCGACCTGGTTGTAGTCGAAACCCGCAAAGGCGGCGCGAAAGGCCTCGCGCTTGTTCAGGATGGTTCGCCACGACAGGCCGCTCTGGAAGCCCTCCAGGCACAGCTTCTCGAACAGGCGGAAGTCGTCGGCCACGGGCTGGCCCCATTCCTCGTCGTGATAGCGCAGATAGGTCTCGTCGCCGGGCGCGGCGGCGCACCAGGCGCAGCGTGGGCGGCCATCAGGGGGCAGGAAGAGGGGTTTCATCGGTATTTGTCAGCGAGTTGGCGCAGCGTGCCATCCTTCTCCAGCTTGCGCAGCGCCTGGGTCAGGCGTTCCTCATGGGCGGCCGGCAGGTCGGCGCGCAGCGCGAGGAACTGCGGCTCCTCCTGGAAGACGGTGCGGCCGAACCTGAGCTTGTCGCCCAGCTTGCTCTGTGCCACATGGCGCTGCAGGTTGATGTCCTGGCCGTAGATGGCGTCGGCGCGGCCCATGACCAGCATCTGCAGGGCCTCGCGCTCGGAGCTCACCTCGGCGACAGCCACATTGGCCGCCACCAGCCGGCGCGCCAGCGCCGTGCCACGCATGACCAGCACCGGCTTGCGGCGGCTCAAGGCGGCCAGTTGGGCCAGGGAATCGGGGTTGCGCGGGTCGTCGGCGCGCTGCACGACCACGTGGCGGACGATATACAGCGCCACCGGCGCATAACGCCATTGTTTCTCGCGCTCGGGCGACTTCAGCAGGCAGAAGAAGGCATCAATGAGGCCGTCGGCCAGCAGGCGTTCCACACGCTTGAGCGGCACCTGCTGGTCCAGGCCCGTGAAGTGCAGGCCTGCGTCCTGCCGCTCGATGGCGCGCAGGATTTCCAGGCAGAGCCCGGGTTTGAGCGGGCCACCATCGGGGTCGTACTTCACTGTCGAGCTGGCCTGCTGGACCGTGCGCAGCGTCAGCTCCTGGGCCGGCGCCGCCAGGCTCAGCAGCGCAGTCAACAACCAGAGCCAGCGCAGCACTTAGGATCACACACCCCGAAGAACATGCGGCGAGCATAGCCCCCGAGACGGACAATCACCCGATGGCCAACCCCCGTTTCAGTTGCAGCGTCACCGTGCAGACCCTGCCCGAGCAGACTCATCTCGAGCAAAGCCTGTACGCCTTCAGCTACACGATCACGATCGAGAACACCGGCGATGTGCTTTCCCAGCTCATTGGCAGGCACTGGGAGATCACGGACGCGCGTGGCCAGATGCAGGTCGTCGACGGCCTGGCCGTCGTCGGCCACCAGCCCGTGCTCGCCCCAGGCCAGAGCTTCCAGTACAGCTCCTGGGCCCAGATCGGCACCCCCCAGGGCACGATGCGCGGGCGTTTCCTGTGCGTGACCGAGGGCTGCGAGATCTTCCACACCGAGGTCGACGAATTCCTGCTCGCCGACAGCGCTTCTCTGCATTGACCTGGGATCTCACAGCTCTCCTGAACGCGGCCGACCCGCAGGCCGCGCTCGCCGAGCGCAATCTGTGGCTGGTGCGCCTGCTGGAATGGCTGCGGCACGCGCCACGTGAAGAGGCCTCATCGGGCACGCCGCTGCCCATCGTGCGCCTGAAGCACCTGCTCAATGTGCTGGAGCGCCACCCCGAGCACGCCTGGGCGTTTGCCAATGTCATCGGCGGCGTCTGGAACGACGTCGATGCGGTGGCGCTTTTCGCCGAAGTGGGCTTCGCGCCGCGCATGGCGCTGTGGCATGAATTTCTGGGCCGGCTGCGCCGCCGCCTGTTGCCGGCCACGACCGACACGCGCGACCTCGCGGCACTGTTCGAGCTGCTCTTTCCCGACGAGGCCGACGAGGACTGGATCGCCGCCATCGACGATGAGCTGCTGGCGCGATTGGGCCTGCTGTTTGCCGCCACGCCCGACGACGGCTGGCGCATCGAGGCCAACGCCGCGATCACCGTGCTGGTCAGCAGCGTGCATGCCGCCGGCCTGGCCGGCCCGCTGCGGGTGCGCATGGATGCGGAGTTGGTGCAGGACAAGCCCTTCCACCAGCTGCCCGCCGCCTGGGCGGCCGTCGAGCGCGCGCTGGCCGGCGCCGATGACGATGCGGCCGCACTGGGGTCGGCCATGCAATACCTGCACGCGTTGCTGGACCGCTGCCGCGCTGCTGCGCTGACGGTGCCCGAGCATCTGGAAGTGCATGGCGTGTCGGTGGATCTGATGTTCTCCGTCGAGCAGCTCACCGCGCGGCTGGACCGCATCGATGCGCTGCTGGCCTGCCTGCTGTCCCACGAACCCCAGCGCGAGCTGCTGCGCCTGGTGTCGGGCCTGGTGCGCGTCGTGCACGAGCGGCGCAGCCTGCGCACGCTGTTCGCGCGCCACTACTCGCTGATGGCGCGCAAGGTGGCCGAGCGCAGCGCCGAGACGGGCGAGCACTACATCACCCGCAGCCGCGAGGAATACCGCGACATGCTGCGTCGCGCGGCCGGTGGCGGCGCTGTTTTGGCCGGCACCACCTTCCTGAAGTTCGGCATCGCCCTGCTCGGCTTCACGGCCTTCTGGGGCGGCTTCTGGGCCGGTGTGAACTACGCGCTGTGCTTCGTCCTCATCCACCTGCTGCACTGGACGGTGGCCACCAAGCAGCCGGCGATGACGGCCCCGGCCATGGCCGACAAGCTGTTGCACATCGACCGCGACGACGCCATCGTCGGTTTCGTCGACGAAGTGACCCATCTCGTGCGTTCACAAGTGGCCGGCATCATCGGCAACCTCACCGTCGTGGCGCCGCTGGTGCTGGCGGTGCAGGGCCTGTGCTGGCTGGCCTTCGGTGCGCCGCTGGTGGGCGTGCGGGATGCCGAATACGTGCTGCATTCGCTGAGCCTGTTCGGCCCTTCGCTGCTGTTTGCCGCCTTCACCGGCACGCTGCTGTTCGCGTCCAGCATGATCGCCGGCTGGGTGGAGAACTGGTTCGTCTTCCACCGCCTGGACAGCGCCATCGCGTGGAACCCGCGCATCGTCGCGACGCTGGGTCAGACGCGCGCGCAGCGCTGGTCGCACTGGTGGCGGGCCAACATCTCCGGCCTGACGGCCAACATCAGCCTGGGCCTGATGCTGGGCCTGGCGCCGGCGCTGTTCGGCTTCGTCGGCCTGGGCCTGGAGGTGCGCCACGTGACGTTGTCCACCGGCCAGCTCGCCGCCGCCGTGGGGGCGCTCGGTGTCGGCGTCATGACGACCTGGGCCTTCTGGTCCTGCGTGCTTTGCATTGCCGGCATCGGCATRCTCAATGTCGGCGTCAGCTTCTTCTGCGCCTTCAAGGTGGCGATGCGCTCGCGCGGTGTGCGCCTGGCCGACCGCAAACGCGTCTACGCGGCTATCCGCGCGCGGCTGCGACGCCAGCCCTTGAGCTTCCTGATCGCGAGGAGTTAGTCCTCGCGCCGCTCGCCCTTCTTGCGGCCCGAGAACATGGTCCACCAGATGATGAAGACGAAGATCAGCAGCGCGCCGAGGGCTTCGAGGGCGAGTAACAGCATGGTTTGGTGCGCGCGGTTGGGGCTGGCCGCCATTCTAGGAAGCCTTGCCGCCTGCTCCTCGCCACCCCTGCAGCCGCCCGAGCCGGCGCCGGCCGTGCCGGCCGCGCTGCGGCCCGCGCCGCAGCGCTGGGTCGCCGCCGACTGGAAGGATCTGCCTGGTTGGGGGAGCGATGACCTGCTGGCCGCCTGGCCGGCCCTGCTGGCCAGCTGCCAGCGCCCCGCGCCGGGCTGGGCCGAGTTCTGTGCCCGCGCCGCGCTGCAGGCGCCCGCCGACCCGCTGGAGGCCACGCTGTTCCTGATGAAGCATCTGCGCCCCTGGCGGCTGCAGGGCGAAGGCGGTGAGGCCGCCGGGCTGCTGACGGGCTATTTCGAGCCCCAGCTCGCGGCCAGCCGCACGCGCCAGGGTGCCTTCCAGTGGGCGCTGCATGCGCTGCCCGCCGATGCCGCGCTGCGTCGCACGCCGCGCCGCGACATCGACACCCATCCGCGCTTCACGGCGCTGGAGCTGGCCTATGTCGACGACCCTTTTGCGCTGCTGCAAATCCAGATCCAGGGCTCGGGCCGTCTCGTCGTGCGTGATGCGGCTGGCGCCGAGCGCATCAGCCGCGTCGCCTACGCGGGCCACAACGATCAGCCCTTCCAGTCTGTCGCGCGCGCGCTGCTGGACCGTGGCGAGGTGGGCGACGCGACGCCACGAACCCTGAGCGACTGGGCGCGCCGCAACCCGGCCAAGGTGCGCGAGGCCCTGGCCGTCAACCCGCGCGTCGTCTACTTCCGCGAGGAGCCCCTGCCCGATGTGAACCAGGGCCCGCGCGGCGCCCAAGGCGTGCCGCTGACGCCGGGCCGTTCCGTCGCCATCGACCGCAGCTACATCGCGCTGGGCACGCCGCTGTGGCTGGACAGCACCGCGCCGCTGTCGACGACACCGCTGCGTCGCCTCGTGCTGGCCCAGGACACCGGCAGCGCCATCCAGGGCGCCGTGCGCGCCGACCTGTTCTGGGGCTGGGGTGAAGAGGCCGCGCTGCAGGCCGGCCGCACCAAGCAGGCGCTGCGGATGTGGGCGCTGTGGCCCGAGGGTTCCAGCCCTACTCCGAAACCTTGACGCCCTTCCAGAAGGCGTAGCGGCCCTTGATCTCGGCTGCGGCGGGCAGCGGGTCGGCGTAGTACCAGACCGCATCCGGGTTCATCTCGCCGTTGACGAACAGGCTCAGGTACTGCGCCTGGCCCTTCCAGGGGCAGCCGCTGCGGTGGTTGGAGAAGGTCGTGTATTCCTTCTTCAGCGCTTCGGCCGGAAAGTAGTGGTTGCCTTCGACGACCACCGTATCGTCGCTCTCGGCGATGGTTACGCCGTTCCACACTGCCTTCATCGTCTGCTCCGGGAGAATTGAGGGATGAGACGCTACCACTCCCACCTCGGCCGCGACATCGTCATCACCGGCGGCAGCGCCCGGGATCTCGACCCCGGCCAGTTCGGCGTGCTCGCCATCGACGGCGGCGCGGGCGGCTGGTCGGTCGTGCACAAGGGGCCGGAGGGCGACGTGGACGAGCTCAACAACGAGATGCACTTCGAGACGTGGGAGGAGGCGCTGGCGTTTGTGAAGGAGTTGATCGGGATGATGACCGCACCATGAACTCTCCCGCTGCCCCGCTCACCCTCTATGGGGCTGCTGCCTCGGGGTCTGTGGCTGTCGAAGCCGCGCTGACGCTGCTGGGCCTGCCTTACCAACTGATCGAAGGCGCCACCTGGGCCGAGGCCGCCGCGCGTGATCGCGTCGCGCCAACCAACCCGATGCGCCAGATCCCGACGCTGGTGCTGTCGGATGGCGAGGTCATGACCGAGAGCGCGGCTATCCTGATCTATCTCGCTGACCTGCATCCCGAGGCGCGGCTGGCGCCGACGCCGAACGATCCGCTGCGTCGGCAGTTTCTGCGCTGGATGCTCTATGTGTCGTCGGCGATCTATTCGCTGCACTGGATCAAGCCGGACGTGAAGCGCATTGGCGCGCCCGACAGCGCTCGCGACGCCGTGGTCGATGCCGTGCATGAACGCATCGCCTTCTGCTGGGCCCATATGGACGCGCAGCTGACGCCGGGGCGCTGGCTGCTGGGTGATGACCTGACGGTGCTCGATCTGTATGTCGCCGTCATCTCGCGCTTCGGGCCTTGGCGGGAGCGGTTCTACGCAGCAGCCCCGCGGATGGCAGACGTGATGCGGCAGGTGGATGAGGAGCCGCGGCTGGCAGCATTGTGGCGCGAGCGATTTCCCCAGGACTGAGTGTTAGGAGACATTAGTGCAAGACCGTCACGGGAATCTTGTGAGCATTGGGGACCTTGTTCGAGTCCTTGAGATCGCGCCGGAAGTTCTTGATTCGCTCGCCGACGACGAGCGGCCGCACATTCAAGCGATGCTTCACAGGGAGTACGAGATTGACGACCTTCCTGAAGAGGGGAAGGTCAGTGTGTCAATCTGGTGGGAAGAAGGTGAAGGCCTGACAGCGCATGGAGGCCTGTACCTGCTGTCGCACGAGTTTGAGTTGGTGCATAAGGCGCCGGAGGCGCGATGACTCAAACCTGCCCGCCCGCCTTCGCCCCCTTGCCCTGCAACACCGGCGCATCCGGCATGCCCAGCAGATCCGCCGCCAGCGCCTCGGCCACCTCGATGCCGTCGACGCCCGCGCTCATGATGCCGCCCGCATACCCTGCCCCCTCGCCGGCCGGAAACAGCCCGCGCACATTGACGCTTTGGTAGTCCCGCCCACGGTTGATGCGCAGCGGGGATGAGGTGCGCGTCTCCACGCCCGTCAGCACCGCATCCGGCCGGTCGAAGCCGCGGATCTGGCGCGCAAACGCAGGCAAGGCCTCGCGGATCGCCTCTAGCGCATACGACGGCAGCGAGCCGCGGCCCTTTTGCTGCAGGTCGGTCAACGTCACGCCCGGCTTGTAGCTCGGTGCCACGTCACCGAATTCCTTGCTGACCTGCCGCTTGACGAAGTCCCCCACCAGCGAGCCCGGCGCCAGGTAGCCGCCGCCGCCCAGCTCATAGGCGCGGCTTTCCCAGATGCGTTGGAAGGCCATGCCGTCCAGCGGGTTCACGGGGCTGCCGTCGCGCTTGCCGTCCTGGCGGTAGTCCTCGGGCGTGAGCCCCACGACGATGCCGGCATTGGCATTGCGCTCGTTGCGCGAGTACTGACTCATGCCGTTGGTGACGACGCGGTCGGGCTCGCTGGTGGCAGCCACCACGGTGCCGCCGGGGCACATGCAGAAGCTGTAGACCGAGCGGCCGTTCTTGGCGTGGTGCACGAGCTTGTAGTCGGCCGCGCCGAGGATCTCGTTACCGGCGTGGACACCGAAGCGGGCCGCGTCGACCAGGCTTTGCGGATGTTCGATGCGGTAGCCGATGGAAAAGGGCTTGGCTTCCATCTGCACGCCGCGGGCATGCAGCATCTGGAAGGTGTCGCGGGCGCTGTGGCCGAGCGCGATGACGACGTGGGTGGTGGCAATCTGCTCGCCGGATTCGAGCTGCACGCCACGCACCGTGCCGTTCTCGATCAGCAGATCGGTCATCTTCTGCTGGAAGCGGATCTCGCCGCCCAGCGCCTCGATGTCGGCCCGCATCTTGATGATCATGCTGACCAGGCGGAAGGTGCCGATGTGSGGCTTGCTGACGWACRSGATCTCKTCSGGCGCGCCGGCCTTGACGAACTCGGTCAGCACCTTGCGCGTCAGGTGGCGCGGGTCGGAGATCTGGCTGTAGAGCTTGCCGTCGGAGAAGGTGCCGGCGCCGCCCTCGCCGAACTGCACGTTGCTCTCGGGGTGGAGCTTCTGTTCGCGCCACAGGCCCCAGGTGTCYTGSGTGCGCTCGCGYACGGCCTTGCCGCGCTCCAGCACGATGGGGCGCAGGCCCATCTGGGCCAGGATCAGCGCGGCGAACAGGCCGCAGGGGCCGAAGCCGACGACGACGGGCCGCGGGCCCGTGAAATCGCCGCGTTGAGCGAGGAAGTGGTAGCCGGTGTCGGGCGTGGGCCGGATCTGGTGGTCACCGGCAAAGCGCGCCAGCAAGGCGGCTTCGTCGACGCCTTCGGCCAGCGCGCAGTCCAGCGTGTAGACCAGCTGGATGTCGCTGCGCTTGCGCGCGTCATAGCCGCGGCGGAACACCTGGATGGTGGCCAGCTCGGCGTCGGCGAGCTTGAGCCGCGCCAGCACGGCGGGTCGCAACGCGTCTTCGGTATGGCTGAGCGGCAGGCGGAGTTCGGTGATGCGGATCATGGTGGTCAGGATTTAGCCGACAACAAAAACAAACAGGCCCCGCAGGGCCTGTGTGTGAGGAAGATCGTCAGGYGATCAGCCCGTCAATCAACCCGAATGCGGGCGCTTGCCCGGGTTCTTCTTGGAGCGGGTGTGCGAACCGCGCTCCAGGCTGCTCAGCTGGCCCTTGCCGGCGGTGAAGGTCACGCCCTTGGGGGCTTCGGGACGGGGGGTGGCGCGGCGAGCCGCTTCGGTGATGATCTTGTTGCCCATGATGGCTCCGTAAACAAAAGCCCACAGCAGGGGCGAAACGCAAAACAGCGACGAAAGGCGCGGATTTTAGCCTGTTCGGCCTAACCAGGCTTCAAAGTCCGGCAGATCCATCGGCCGGGCCAGCAGATAGCCCTGGATAAGGTCGCAGCCGCAGGCCGTGATGCAGTCCAGTTCGGCGGCGTTTTCCACCCCTTCGGCGGTCACCTTGAGGCCCAGGCCCTGGCCAACGCCGACGATGGATTTCAGCAGGGCCTGGCGGCGCGGGTCGCCGTCCACGTCCTGCACGAAGCTGCGGTCGATCTTGAGTTCGTCCACCGGCAGGTGCTGCAAATAGGCCAGCGACGACTGCCCGGTGCCGAAGTCGTCGATGGCCAGGCTCACGCCCCAGGCCTTCAGCGCGTTCAGCACGGCGATGGGATCGGTGCCGCTGGACATCAGGCCGGTCTCGGTGACCTCCAGCTGCAGCTGGCCCGGGTCGACGCGGTATTCGGCCAGCAAGGCGGCGAGGCGGGCCGGCAGGGTCTGGTCCTGGATGTCCAGCGTCGAGATGTTGACGGCAATGCTCATGGGCTTGCGGCCCTCGGCCTCCCAGGCTGCCAGGGTGCGCACGGCGCGGGCCAGCATCCAGTCGGTGATCTGGCGGATGCGGCCGCTGCGCTCGGCAAAGGGCACGAAGTCGCCCGGTGGCAGCCAGCCGCGCTGCGGATGCTGCCAGCGCACCAGGGCCTCGGCGCCGGTGATGCGGCCGGTCTTCAGACAGCGCTTGGGCTGCAGGAACTGGCGCAGCTGGTCCTGCTGGATGGCAGTGGCCAGGTCAGACAGCAGGCTCAAGTGCAGGGCGCGCGAGGCCTCGGCGCTGGGGTTGAAGACGGCAACGTCCTGGCGCAGGCGCTTGGCCTCGAACATGGCCTGCTCGGCACGGCGCAGCAGGGCCTCGGTGTCAGCGGCATGCTCCGGCCAATGGGCCACGCCGAGCGACACCGACAGGTCCAGCGACTGGCCCTGCCAGCTGAGCTTGTGCTCGACCTCTTCGCGCAACTGGGCGGCCAGCGCGTTGGCATGGTCCAGCCGTGCCACGGGGGCGAGGGCCGCGAAGGTGCCGCCGGCCAGGCGCCCGTAGGCGGCGACGCCTTCGAACAGGCCCTCCAGCTTGGCTGCCGCACCGCGCAGCAACGCGTCGCCCGCGTCAAAGCCCAGCACGCTGTTGACCGCCTTGAGCCGGTCGACGTCGATGCAGATCAACACGGCCAGCTGCTCGCGCTCGGGCAGGTTGGCCAGCAGCCGGTCGCCGTCGGCGATGAAGCGGGCGCGCTGGGGCAGGCCGGTCAGCAGGTCGATGTCGGCCAGGCGGCGCAACTCGGCCTCGCGCTCGCCGACGGCCGCGGCCATGGTGTTCATCGCCGCGGCCATGTGGCCGAGCTCGTCGGCCGAGTCCACCTCGATGCGGTGGCCGTATTGGCCCTGCGCGATCAGCTCGGCGCCGTCCTCGGCGCGCTTGAGCGGGATGACGATGGAGCGCGTGACGCCCACCGCCAGCAGCGCCCCGGCGACGAGGGCGCCGATGCACAGGGCCAGCACGCCGGTGCGGTCGACGTCGATCTGGTCGCGCAGCTCACGGGCCTGGGCCGTGCCCGCACGCTCCTCGCTGGCCGCGAGCTGGTGGATGGCGCTGACAAAGAGGGACAGGGCCGATTCGGTGTCACTGCCCAGCAGGGCGCGGGCGGCCTGGAAATCGTCGCGCTCGATGAGGTTGCGCACGTCGACATAGCTGGCGCGGTAGTCGGCCAGGCGCAGGCGCACCTCGGACAGGCGATCGGTGCGGGGCCCCAGTGGCAGCACCATGGCCAAGCGCTGCATGGCGTCGTCGAGCCGATTGTTGGCCGACGCGATCTCGGGGTAGGCCGACACGCGCAGCTCGGCGTCGGGGCTCATCAGCACCAGCAGCTTGCGGGCGACGGCCTCGGCATTGCGGTTGATCTCGTTGACCGAGTCGCGGATGACGGCCTGGTCGTCGACGATGCGGTTCAGCGCATCCGACAGCCCCGTGAGGCGATAAACCGACAGGGCGGCGAGGCCCATCAGCAGCAGCAGCAGCAGACCGAAGGCCAGGCCCAGGCGGGTGCGTATGCGCAGCCGCCGCGACAGCCGGCTCAGGGGCCTGTCGAGGCTGCTCATGGGGCCGACGGCATCTCAGGCGTCATGCAGCGCTCCAGCGCGTCAGCAGCAGCCGCGCGGTGGCCACGTTGGTGGCGCAGGGCACGTCGTGCACATCGCAGGCGCGCACCAGGGCGTTGATGTCGGGCTCGTGCGGCTGGGGCGTCATCGGGTCGCGCAGGAAGATGACGCCGTCCAGGTCGCCCACCGCCAGCCGCGCGCCGATCTGCAGGTCACCGCCCATCGGGCCGCTGAGCACGCGCTCGATGGTCAGGCCATGGGCTGCGTTCAGCCGGGTGCCCGTGGTGCCGGTGGCCATCAGCTGGCAGCGGCGCAGCAGCGGCAGGAAGTCGGCGACCAGGGAGATCATGGCGTCCTTTTTGCCATCGTGGGCGATCAAGGCAAGCTTCATGGTCGGAAAGGCGGGGAGTTCTGCAAAGGATTGACGTTACACGCAAGACGTGACCATAAACGCGCAAGACTTGGCACATTGCCATTCTGGCCGCAGCTGTTACTCAACGTACCTGCCGCCGGCCTRCTGCCATGGTCTGGCAGCGGGGCTCGGCAGCATCGCCAATCTATCCCGCCAACCCCGCAAAAGACACCATGAACTTCCGCCAGCTCCACCAGGGCCCCGGGCTCCTGAAGATCGCCAACGTCTGGGACGCCGGCAGCGCCGTCCTGGTCCAGGCCTTGGGCGTGCCGGCCCTGGCCACGACCAGCGCCGGCCTGGCCTGGGCCCTGGGCTACCCGGATGGCAACCACCTGCCGGTCGACGAGCATGCCGCGGCACTGCGCCGCATCGCCCGCGTCGCCCGCGTGCCGCTGTCGGCTGACAGCGAGGCCGGCTACAGCGACGACCCRGCGGTGGTGGCCGACAACATCCTGAAGTTCGCCGAAGCCGGTGCCGCCGGCATCAACATCGAGGACGGTGCCGGAGCGCCCGCCCTGCTGTGCCGCAAGATCGAGGCCATCAAGGCCGCCGCGGCGCGGGCCGGTGTCGATATCTTCATCAATGCGCGTTGCGATGTCTGGCTGAAGAACCTGGCGCCCGGCCGGGCGGTCGAGGAGGTGCTGCTGCGGGCGCGCGACTATGCGGCGGCCGGCGCCGACGGCCTGTTTGCCCCTGGCGTGACGGCCGTGGCCGACATCGAGGCCCTGGTGGGCGGCCAGCCCCTGCCGTTGAACGTGATGGCGCGGCCGGTGCTGCCGGGCCTTGACGAACTCCAGCGCCTGGGTGTGCGCCGCATCTCGGCCGGCAGCGCCATCGCCGAGGCGGCCTGGGGCCGGGCGCAGCGTGCGGCGACGGGCTTCCTTGAGCATGGTGCTGGCACTGAGCTGTTCGACGGCGCCGCGCCCTATCCGCAGATCAATGGCGCCCTGGCTTCGGCTCAAGGCTGAAGCGACACCCGCAGCTGCAGTTCACGCTCCGGCCGGCCGGCAGCATCCGCGCTGCTCAAGGTGCCCTTGGGAGCGGGGGATGCCGCACTGCCGCTGCGTGCGACGGTCTGCCAGCGGTCCAGCGCCAGCTGCAGCGTCGACTGGAAGGCGTGGTCGTCCTGGTCGATGTCGAACTCGACCTGCACCGGCGCCTTGCCGCCGGGCCAGGTAGGYGTCACGGTGAAGCTCTGCACCGAGCGGCGCTCGGCGCTGCGCGGGCTGGCGTAGACGCGTTGAGGCGTGCGGGTGGTCGGGTCGAGCTCGACGACGGCATCCACCCACTGCAGAGGCTCGCGGGTCGTCAGGCGCAGCATGCCGCGTTGGCCGTTCAGCACGTTCAGGCGCTGGATCTGCTGGGGCGCTGGCGCGGCGGTCGAGGTGACGATGCCGGCGCCGCGCGGCGAGATCGAGCCCGCCGTGCCGACCACGACCGCACCGTCGCGCACGGCGGCCTGTGCGGCGGGCGGCAGGTTGGAATCCACCCAGCGCAGCTCGACGATGAGCTGCACGGCGGGTGGGGCGGCGGTGGCCCAGGGCGCAACCAGGGCCAGCAGGAGCAGGAGGCGGCGCTTCATGCGCCCAGCTTATTCCTCAACGGCCTTGGCCCTGGCCGCCAAAAGCCGCGGTCCGAACAGGTTGATTGCCAGACCGGCCAGCACCAGGGCTGCCGCGATGAGCTTCCAGGCCGGCAGCGGCTCGCCCAGCAGCACCGCAGCCGAACCCATGCCGAACACCGGTACCAGCAGCGCCATGGGCACGATGCGCCCGGCCGGATGGCGGGCCAGCAGCCAGCTCCAGACACCATAGCCGAACAGCGTGTTGCCGACCGACTGCCACAGCACCGCCGTCCAGGTGCCGAGGTCCGACGCCGCCAGGCCCGCGGCCATCTGCTGCGGCCCGTCGATCAGCAGCGCCAGCAGCAGCAGCGGCGGCACCGCGAAGGCGCTGCTCCAGACGACGTAGGCGAGCATGTCGATGCGGCCGGCGCGCTGCGTCAGCAAATTGGCGCAGGCCCACGAGAAGGCGGCCGCCAGCACCATGGCGATGCCCACCGCCGTGGTGGTGCCGTCGGTGTGCGAGGCGATGACAACAATGCCGCTGGCTGCCAGCACCAGCCCCAGCCATTGCGCGCCCAGCACCTTCTCCTTGCGGATGCGCACCGCCAGCAGCAGCGTGAAGAACACCTGGGTCTGCACGACCAGCGAGGCCAGCCCCGGCGAGATCTGGCTGCGCATGGCGAGATACAGCAGGCCGAACTGGCCCACGCCGATGAGGATGCCGTAGCCCGCCAGATTGCCCCAGCCCACCTGCGGCCGGCGCAGGAAGAAGCAGGCCGGCACCAGGGCGAAGCTGAAGCGCAGCACGGCCAGCGTCATCGGCGGCAGCGTGTGCAGGGCGTATTTGATGACGACGAAATTGCTGCCCCAGATCGCCACGACCGCCAGTGCGAGCAGGAAATGGCGCAGCGGCAGGGTCTGTGCGGAGGGGGATGACATGGAGGCAGTCTAGGCGGAGGCACTTCTACAATTTTTGCCATGGATTTCCTCGTTCCCGCCACGGCGCTGGCCGGCCTTGAAGCGGCCGCGCAGGGCGGCGAGGCGGCAGCGCTGGCCGAGTTGGCCTGGCAGCTGCGCCAGCGCGACAGCCGCCGCGCGCTGGCCCTGTGTGAGCAGGTTCTGGCCATGGCGGGTCTCACGCCTTCATTGCAGGCCCGGCTGGCGCTCTCGCGTTGCGAGATCGCCGCCCTGCAGGGGCGGCTCGACGAGGCCGAAACGCAGCTGGCGCAGGCTCGGCGCAGCGGCGGCGGGGCCACGCTGGAGGGTGATGCCTTGCTGGCCGAGGCCGTCGTCGCCAAGGCGCGCGGCCAGCGCGAGCGCGAGCTGGGCGCCTATGCCCGTGCTGCGGCCTGCCACGCACGCGGGCCTGACCCGCGCCGCCAGGCCATCGCCCGCGCCTGGCTGGCCTACGAGCAGTCCTTCGCGACGCCAGCCGATGCGGACGCACCCGCGGCCGAGCCCGCTGCGGCTGCCTTTGCCGACGCTGCGCTGGCACTGCCGCTGTCCCGCCGCGACCCGGCGCGCGCAGCGGCGCTCTTCCTGCGTGCGGCCGATGCGGCCCGCCACTGGGGCCTGCTGCGGCACGCCCTGGTCTGCACCATCAATGCCGGTACGGCCCTGCAGGGCCTGGGCGAGTTTGACCGCGCAGCTGCCTGCTACGACCAGGCGACGCTGGAATCGCGCGCGGCCGGTTGGCCGGCCTTGATCGGCGCCTGCGAGACGCGGCTGGGCGCGCTGCTGAAGGAGATCGGCCGCCTCGATGAAGCGCTCGTGCTGCTGGGCGACGCGCTGGCCTCGCTGGCGGGCGTGCCGCCTGGCATCAACAAGGCCAACGCCTGTGCCGAACTGGCCCAGACGCTGCTGGCCCTGGGCCGCGGCGTCGAGGCGGTCGGCCCCATGACCGAGGCGATCGCGATGTACCGCGCGGTGCGCTCTACGGACAACCTGACGGTCAACCTGCTGGGCCTGGCGCGGGCGCTGTCGGCGGCAGGCCAGGTGGACGCGGCGCAGGCTGCGCTGGATGAAGCGGAGCAGCTGATCGCACGCCATGGCTTCAACGCGCTGGTCGTCGGCGTGCAGGAGGCGCTGACCGAGATCCACCGCCGGTACCCGCACCTGGCGCCGCCGCCCGGCCTGGTGTTGCCAAACGCGACGCTGCACCACGGCGAGGCGACGCTGGCCGAGGGGCTGAAGATCGTCGGCTGGAAGGCGCCGGCCTCCCTGCACGTAGCCCTGGCCGAGGACTGGGCCGCGGCCGGCGACATGGGCCGGGCCTATGGCCATGCCCGCCAGGCCCTGGCGCTGAAGGACGGCGAGACCGAGCGCATGCGGCTCAGCCAGACGCCGGCGGCGCTGCGCCGCGGCGCCGTGCCGCAGGGCGCGGGCGCAACGGCCGCCGAGCGCCTGCTCAGCCCCAAGGAGCGCGAGGTGCTGGTGCTGGTGGCGCGCGGCTACGCCAACAAGGAAATCGCCACGGCGCTGGCGGTCAGCGACGAGACGGTCAAGTCGCATCTGAAGAAGATCTACGCCAAGCTGGAGGCCGGCTCGCGCAAGCACGCGGTGACGCGAGCGCGGGCGCTGGGAGTCATCGGCGTGGCGGGCTGACCGGGTTTTTCCTCCCCGCGCTCGCGGGTCCCCCGCCGCGGGGGATGGGCGGGGTCGGGAGGCGGCCGCACAGTGCCCTCACCCCGGACAAGACGACCACGAGCCCGGGCTGGCGGCATGAGCGCGGGCCCTGGGTTGGCGGAGCGCTGTCCGCCCGCAAACCCAACCGCTTTTCGCCATGAACCGAGAACCCCTTTCCGCGCTGCGGCGCCTGGCCCTGCTGGGCGGCCTGGCCGCCTTGCTGGCGCCAGCCGCACACGCCACCCAACTGGTGCACCAGAACCTCAAGCAGATGATCGCGGCCGCCGACGTCATCGTCAGTGGCGATGTCGCCAAGGTCAGTGACGGCATCGACCGCGGCGTGCCGTTCACGGAAGTGACGCTCAAGGTCAAGGGCAGCGTCAAGCGTGAGCTGGCGACGGACAGCAGCTACCGCTTCCGCCAGTACGGCCTGCTGAAGAACCGCCGCATGGCCGATGGCAAATACCTGCTGGCCACACGCATCGAGGGCCTGCCGGGCTGGACGGTCGGCGAGAAGGTGACCGTCTTCATGAACAAGCCCTCGGTCCGCACAGGCCTGACCAGCCCGGTGGGCCTGGCCCAGGGCAAGCTGACCGGCAGCGGGCCGAAGCTGGCCAATGCCTTCGACAACCGCGGCCTGTTCCAGGGCATGAGCGTGGACCCGGCCGTGCTGAGCCCGCTGGAGGCTGAGATGCTGGCCCGCAACAGCGGCGCCGTCGACGGTGGCGTGCTGAACCAATTGGTCAAGCGCGCGGTGCGCGAAGACTGGATCGCCAAGGGAGTGATGCGCTGATGAACGCCTTCCTCAAATTCCCGCTGGCCGCGCTGTTCGCGGCGGCTTCCCTGGCCCAGGCCGCCGGCCCGCTGCTGCTGACCGAGCACCCGCGCAACCCGCAGCCGCTGCGCTGGGACACGAGCAAGCCCATCCAGGTCTACACCGACATCGGTCCGCTGACCCACCGCGACAACGGCACGGAGTTCCTCAGCAACACTCAGGCCGACAAGATCACCGCCTTCGCGCTGAAGCAGTGGAGCGATGTGCCGACCTCGACCTGGAAAGCCGTCACCGACCCGGCCAAGTTCAAGAAGTTCAGCCAGCTCGCGGGCGTCGGCGTGGACGTGAAGGACGGCGAGACCGCCAAGCGCGTCTATGGCCAGGCGCTGGAGGGCGGCATCTACGTCATCTACGACCAGCGCGGCCAGGTCATCGAGGAGTATTTCGGCGTGCCCAAGGACCAGGTGCTGGGCATCGCCTTCGCCGAGATCGCCGAGGACCGCGACGGCGACGGCTACCCCGAGACCATCGTCAAGGCCACGGCCGTCATGAACGGCTATGTCGTGCCGCATGAGCCGTTGGACCCAGACCAGCCCTGGATGCCGCCGCCCGACATCGACGGCAAGCGCATCGCCGGCGTGTTCACGCACGAGTTCGGCCACGCCATCAACCTGTCGCACTCGCAGGTCAACGGCACCATGGCCTATTTCAGCCACCCCTACTACTACGAGGCTTTCCCGGGCGTGCCCGGCTGCGTGCCGGCCCTGCATTCCTGGCGCGACGACGATCCGGCGGCGAAAAAGATCGACCCGAAGTACATCGAGACGATGTTCCCCTTCATCGACCCGACCTTCCCCGATGCCAACGGCCGCAACGCCGGTTACGAGCAAAGTACGGTGGACCGCAGCGACGACATGGCGGGCATCTCCGACCTCTACCCGAGCGCAACCTACCTGAAGACGCGCGGCTCGGTGGCTGGCACGCTGTTCCTGAAGGATGGCCGCACGCCCTATGGCGGCATCAATATCGTCGCCCGCAACGTTGCCGACCCGCTCGGCGACGCGATCTCGGCGATGAGCGGCGACAAGACGCAGGGCCTGGTCGGCCCCGACGGGCGCTTTCGCATCAACAACCTGAAGCCCGGGCAGAAGTACGTGCTCTACCTGGAGGAGATCGTCGCTGGCGGCTATCCGACGACGCCGACCGCCCTGGTCTCCGAGGCCGAGTACTGGAACAGCAACGAGCAGTCCAACGCGGCCAACGACCGCGCCTGCACGGCCAGCGCGATCACGGCCGAGGCGGGTGTCACCAAGACGGCCAACTTCTACTTCAATGGCTACAAGGACGGCGTGCAGTACACGCCCATCGTCTACGGCTTCCTGGGCAGCATGTCCAAGGACGGTGAGCGCGCGGCGGGCTGGATCGACAACAAGCCCTTCGTCTGGGACTCGCGCAGCGGTGTTGAATGGGCGCCGGACGGTGTTGCGGGCGTCAACACCAGCATCACGCGCGACGGCCGCAAGCTCATCGTGCAGGCCGACCTCAACGGCAACGTCATCGGCACCGATGGCGAAGGCCAGCCGGTGAAGACCAACTCGGCCACGATCTGGGACACCCGCACCGGCGGCCTGACCGACCTGGGCAACCTCAACCGCGACCGCTGCGGCGGCAGCAGCCAGATCGGCGTCAGCAGCAGCTACGGCTGGGCGCTCGATTCGACCGGCCGCACGGCCGTCGGCACGGCCTATGTGGACCGCAATGGCGATGGCAGCTGCGAAGGTGGCTGGTCCGGCGACGCCRCCATCGGCGGCGARGTCATCCCCTTCATCTGGACGGCGGGCCGTGGCATGCGGGCGCTGAGCCTGGACGGCGTGGACCTGAGCGCCGAGCCCTGGCACCGGGCGCATGCGGTGTCGTCCGATGGCCGCGTGGTGCTGGGCAACAGCAACTTCATGAAGGCCTATGCCTGGATTGACGAGGGCAAGCCGATCGACCTCTACAAGGCCGTCGGTGCCATCGACGGCTATGCGATGACGCCCGACGCTGGCCGCGTGGCGCTGAACACGGAGCGCGACGGCGTCGTGTTCTGGAATGCCAACAAGGGCAGCAAGGCCAGCGCCTTCACGAAGTTCAGGCAGATGCAGTGGTGTGTGGACATGCCGCTGCTGGGCCTGGACGTGACCTGCGAGAGCGAGGGCGCCGCAGCCATCCAGCAGCAGTTCGGCGCCATCCCCGTGCAGGTGGCCGACATCAGCGACGACGGCAAGATGATGATCGGCTCGGCCGGTGTCTGGTTCAGCGGCCTGCGCGGCGTGCTGTGGCTGGAGGACATCGGCTGGATCCAGCTCAGCGACTTCTTCCGCACCCAGGGCGTGGCCGAGGCCTATCGCTACGGCCTGGACGGCCCGGCGTCGATGAACGCGGCCGGCAACGAGATCGTCGGCGGCATCCCGGGCTACCCGATGAGCTGGTATGTCGACCTGAAGAAGGCCTTCGTCTGCAAGCATGGCAACTCGACCGAGGTCGGTTTCCCGAGCGAGTTCGTCGACGAAGTGAAGCAGGGTGCCCGCATGGGCCGCTGCGAGCATCTGCGGCACTCCGACCGCTAGTCGATGCAGGTGCGGTTGCGCCCTTCCGCCTTGGCCTTGTAGAGCAGGCGGTCGGCGCGCTCCAGGGTCTGGGCCAGGGTGTCGCCGCGGCGGTGCCCGGTCAGGCCGATGGAGACGGTGATCGCCACCTGCTTGTCGTCACCAATGTCGATGCGCAAGGCGGCGGTCTGTTGGCGCAACCTCTCCATGCCGGCCACGGCCGGCGGCATGGCGGTGTCGGGCAGCAGCACGAGGAACTCCTCGCCGCCCCAGCGCGCCAGCACGTCGGTGCCGCGCATGGCGGTCTGGCCGCCCTGGGCGAAGGCGCGCAGCACGGCATCGCCGGCCGCATGGCCGTGCTCATCATTGACGCGCTTGAAGTGGTCCAGATCGACGAGGGCGATGCAGAAGTCGTGGGGGTGGCGAAGCGATCGCAACAGCTCCTGGTCCATCAGCGCCTGCACCTGGCGGCGGTTGGGCAGGCCGGTCAACTCGTCACGCGTGGCGATGGCCTGCAGCTGGGCCAGCGCCCGGGCCAGCTCCTCGCGCTGCTCGGAAAGCCGGCGGCGGATGCGGCTCAGCCGCGCCGTCAGCACGGCCACGGCGGGCAGCATGCAGGCCAGCATGACGAAGTGGCCGAACTCGACTTCGGGTGGGTAGGTCGCTGGCTGGAGCCAGGCCATGGTGCCCATGACCATGGCGAACAGCGCGAGTGCAAAGAAGCTCAGCACATAGGCGCTGCGCGCGCGCAGCTGGAACATGCCGAACATCAGGATCAGCGTCAGCACCGGGAAGGCGCCGCCGCGCAGCAGCCCGGCCTGCGCATAGCCCAGGGCCGCGCAGCTGATCGCGAAGCCGATCTGTACGCTGGTCAGCGAGGGGTCGGTGAAGCGCCGCGACCAGCCGCTGCGGATGGCGGCATAGATCAGCGCCATGCCGCCCAGGGAATAGGCCGCCCAGCCCCACAGCACCGGCCCGAACTCGCCGCCGTTGACCTTGATGGCGTAACACAGCATCACGGCGCTGATGCCCATCAGCGCCATCGCGAGCGAGGTCTGGCGCAGCCGCAGGCGCTGGGCTGGTTCGCTGCCCAGCCACAGGTCGCCGAGCCGACGGAGGTACGACGCCGCCATGGCGCTAGCCTACCGCGCCAGCGGCGCCGGGGCACTGTCCGCCTGCGTCCTTGTTCGAGCCTTCAGCCCACGTAGCCGGTCTGCAACGCTTGCGCCCAGTCGGGCCGGCCGTTGCGCGCGGCCAATGTGGCCATCGCGCCGTGGTCATAGGGCACCGCGTGCTGGGCACAGTGCCAGGCGCCGTCGAGCTTCTCGACGATGGCGTAGGTCGCGTCGGGCGTGCCGCGCTCGACGACATAGCGCTCCGGCTCATCGTCCACATAGGCCTGCAGGCCGACGCTGCCGGGGTTGACGAGGACCTGGCCGGCGGCATTGCGCAGAAAGCGCGGCAGATGGCTGTGGCCGCAGGCGATGAGTGCGCTGCGTTGATCGCCCAGGCGCTCGGCGATCTCGGCGGCCGTGGCCAGGCCGAGTACGCCGCCGCGCGGGGTTTCCAGGAAGTGCTCGCAGTCACTGCGTGGCGTGCCGTGGCACAGGAAGATGTCCGGCGCCCATTGCCACATCGGCTGCAGGCTGCGCAGCCAGTAGAGCTCCGGCGTGCCGAGCGTGGACAGCGCATAGCCGTCGGAGGCGCCACCGGCGTCGGGCTGCCATTCGAGGATCTGGCGTTCGTGGTTGCCGGCCAGGATGGGCCAGCCCGAGGCCATCAGGAACTGCGCCGTCTCGCGCGGCAGCAGCGGGCCGGAGAGGTTGTCGCCCAGGCACAGCACTTGGTCGGCGCCGCGGCGGCGGATGTCGGCGGCAACAGCTTCAAGGGCTGGCAGATTGCCATGGATGTCTGAGACGAGGGCGATGCGCATGGTCTCGAGACTAGCCGCCCAAGTGACCGAGAGGCAACACGCCGCTGGCCTTGACCTCACCAAGCGAGAAGCTGGTGTGGATGTCTTTCACGTTGGGCAAGTTCAGCAGCGTGTCGATGGAAAAGCGCGAGAAGGCGTCCAGGTCGGTCGCCATGACCTGCAACTCGAAGGTGCCGGCGCCCGAGATGTAGTGGCAGGCGATGACCTCGGGCAGCTGGCGGATGGCGTCTTCCAGCGGCTTGGTGGCGGCGCCCGCGCTGCGCTCGGCGTCCACGCGCACAAAGGCCAGCACGCCCAGGCCCAGCTTGCGGCGGTCGATCTCGGCGCGGTAGCCGGTGATGTAGCCCTGGTCCTCCAGCCACTTGACGCGCCGCCAGGTCGGCGCGGCCGACAGGCCGATGCGCTGGGCCAGTTCGGCGTTGGACAGGCGAGCATCGGCCTGCAACTCGGCCAGGATGGCGATGTGGTGGCGGTCGAGGGCTTCGGGAGTGGCGCTGGAATCGACGACTTGAGAACTCATGGTTTGCCCTGATCGGCGAAGTGGCGATGCAATTGGAAGCGAATTTGGCAGATCTGAGCAAGAAGATTGCCAGGGTGGCTGGTTTCGAGCGCAATTGAGAAAGCACTGCTCGCCCCCATTTCCCTACACTGATCGGTCCGGCCATACTGGCCCATGGCCCGCGCGCCTGCCTCACAAGGGCTGGCCTCTCGGGTCGCCATTCAGGAGCTCCCACTGATGAACGCCCCGCTGCCCGAACACATCCTGCGCGCGCTGCAGACTGTCTCCCTCGACGACAAATACGCGCTTGATAGCGGCCGTGCCTTCATGAGCGGCGTGCAGGCCCTGGTGCGGCTGCCGATGCTGCAGCGCACGCGCGATGCGATCGCCGGGCTGAACACGGCAGGTTTCATCAGCGGCTACCGCGGCTCGCCGCTGGGCACGTACGACCAGGCGCTGATGGCGGCCAAGAAGCATCTGGCCAAGCAGAACATCGTCTTCCAGCCCGGCGTCAACGAGGAACTCGGCGCGACGGCCGTCTGGGGCACCCAGCAGCTCGACCTCTTCCCCGAGAAAGCCAAGTTCGACGGCGTCTTCGGCCTCTGGTACGGCAAGGGCCCGGGCGTGGACCGCTGCATCGACGTGTTCAAGCACGCCAACATGGCCGGCACGAGCAAGCACGGCGGCGTCATCGCCATCGCGGGTGACGACCACATCGCCAAGAGCTCGACGGCCGCACACCAGAGCGACCACGTCTTCAAGGCGGTCGGCTTCCCGACCTTCTTCCCGAGCAGCGTGCAGGACATCCTGGACATGGGCCTGCACGCCTTTGCGATGAGCCGCTTCTCGGGCGTTTGGGCGGGCATGAAGACGATCCAGGAGATCGTCGAATCCTCGGCCTCGGTCAGCGTCGACCCGGATCGCGTCAACATCATCCTGCCGGAAGACTTCCAGATGCCGGCCGGTGGCCTGCACATCCGCTGGCCGGACCCGCCGCTCGAACAAGAGTCGCGGATGATGAATTACAAGTGGTACGCAGCGCTGGCCTACATCCGCGCGAACAAGCTGAACTACAACGTCATCGAGGGTGCCAACGACCGCTTCGGCCTCATCACCAGCGGCAAGGCCTTCAACGACACCCGCCAGGCGCTGCACGACCTGGGCCTGGACGACGACACCTGCCGGCGCATCGGCATCCGCCTGCACAAGGTCAACGTCGTGTGGCCGCTGGAAGCGCAGATCACGCGTGACTTCGCCAAGGGCCTGCAGGAGATCCTGGTCGTCGAAGAGAAGCGCCAGATCATCGAATACCAGGTCAAGGAAGAGCTCTACAACTGGCGTGCCGACGTGCGCCCCAATGTGCTCGGCAAGTTCGACGCCGGTGACGGCGGCGAGGGCGGCGAGTGGAGCGTGCCCAACCCGAGCGAGCACTGGCTGCTGCGCCCGCAGGCCGACCTGACGCCGGCCATCATTGCCCGCGCCATTGCCAAACGCCTGAAGAAGATCGGCGTGGACAGCGACATCGCGGCCCGCCTGGACGCGCGTCTGGCCATCATCGACGCCAAGGAAAACTCGTTGAAGGCCGAGGAAAAGACCGCCGGCGGCGCCGACCGCACGCCCTGGTTCTGCTCCGGCTGCCCGCACAACACCAGCACCCGCGTGCCCGACGGCTCGCGTGCGGTGGGCGGCATCGGCTGCCACTACATGGTCACGTGGATGCCCGGCCGCAACACGGCCACCTTCACGCAGATGGGCGGCGAAGGCGTGCCCTGGGTCGGCCAGGCGCCGTTCACCGACGAGAAGCACATCTTCTCCAACCTGGGCGACGGCACCTACTTCCACAGCGGCAGCCTGGCCATCCGCCAGAGCATCGCCGCAGGTGTCAACATCACCTACAAGATCCTCTATAACGACGCGGTCGCGATGACCGGCGGCCAGCAGGTCGGCGAGCGGCCCGAGGGCCACACCGTCATCCAGATCATGAACAGCGTGATCTCGGAAGGGGTGAAGAAGCTGGTCATCGTCACCGACGAGCCCGAGAAGTACGAAGGCGTGGCCCTGGCGCCGGGCGTCACCGTGCATCACCGCGACGAGCTGGACGAGATCCAGCGCCAGTTCCGCGAGCTCGAAGGCACCACGGTCATCATCTATGACCAGACTTGCGCCACCGAGAAGCGCCGCCGCCGCAAGCGAGGCAAGCTGGTGGACCCGGCCAAGCGCGTCGTCATCAACGAGCTGGTCTGCGAGGGCTGCGGCGACTGCTCCGTGCAGTCCAACTGTCTGAGCATTGAGCCGGTCGAGACCGACTTCGGCCGCAAGCGCCAGATCAACCAGAACACCTGCAACAAGGACTACTCCTGCGTGAAGGGCTTCTGCCCGAGCTTCGTCACGGTGGAAGGCGGCGAGCTGAAGAAGCCCAAGAAGGAAGCGCGCAAGAGCCCCTTCGACGCCGCGCTGGCACCGCTGCCCATGCCCATCGTGCCCAACCCCGAGAAGGCCTGGGGCATCGTCGTCGGCGGTGTCGGCGGCACCGGTGTCATCACCATCGGCCAGTTGCTGGGCATGGCGGCCCACCTGGAAGGCAAGGGCGTCATCACGCAGGACGCCGCGGGTCTGGCGCAGAAGGGCGGCGCGACCTGGAGTCACATCCAGATCGCCAACAGCCCGGAAGCGATCTTCTGTACCAAGGTCGGCACCGCCGAGGCCGACCTCGTCATCGCCTGCGACGCCATCGTCGCTGCCAACAAGGCCACGCTGGCCGTCATGCGCGAGGGCCGGACCTATGTGGCGTTGAACACGCATGGCTCGCCGACGGCGACGCTGGTCAATGACGCCAACTGGAGCTTCCCCGGCGCCGCCTGCGAGCAGGCCGTCGGCAATGCGGTGGGCCGCGATCACCTCGGCTCCTTCGACGCCGAGGAAGTGGCCGTCAAGCTGGTGGGCGACTCGCTCTACACCAACCCGCTGATGCTCGGCTATGCCTGGCAGCAGGGTCGCATCCCGCTGAGCTACGACGCGCTGATGCGCGCCATCGAGCTCAACGGCGTGCAGATCGACAACAACAAGATCGCCTTCGAATGGGGCCGTCGCTGTGCGCAGGACCTGAAGAGCGTGCAGGCGCTGTATGCCGCGCAGCAGGTCATCCAGATGGTCAAGCGCCAGGGCGTCGACGAGCTCATCACCAAGCGCGTGGACTTCCTGACCGGCTACCAGAACGCCGCCTACGCGGCCGAGTACAAGGCCTTCGTCGACAAGGTGCGCGCGGCCGAAGCCAAGCTGGGCGGCACGACCAAGCTGACGGAAGCGGTCGCGCGCTATCTGTTCAAGCTGATGGCCTACAAGGACGAGTACGAGGTCGCCCGCCTGCACACCGACATGGGCTTTGCCGAGAAGGTGGCCGGCATGTTCGAGGGCAACTACAAGCTGGTGCATCACCTCGCGCCGCCGCTGCTGGCCAAGAAGAACAACAAGGGCGAGCTGGTCAAGCAGCCGTTCGGCCAATGGATTCGCCCCGCCTTCGGCCTGCTGGCCAAGATGAAGGGCCTGCGCGGCACGGCTTTCGACATCTTTGGCCACACCGCGGAGCGCAAGATGGAGCGCCGCTGGATCGCCGACTACCGCGCCGGTGTCGACAAGGCGCTGGCCGGCCTGACGACCGAGAAGCTGGCCGATGCGGTTGAGCTGGCCCGCGTGCCGGAAGACATCCGCGGCTACGGCCACGTGAAGGAGCGCCACGAGAAGGCCGCCCGCGCCAAGTGGGATGCGCTGCTGGCCAAGTTCTGACCGCGCGCAGCGCTTTGCCGTTCAGGGCCTGATCGTGGAGTGCTGCAGCACGATCAGCCAGCGACCGTCGATGCGCTGATAGGCAAAGCTGTAGCGCGCCGGCCGCGTCTTGGTCTGGCCTTCGACCTGCTCGCTGAACTCGTATTGGCCCGACCGCACCGCCGTGTCGCCGAACAGCTGCAGGTTGCCAACGATCCAGCGCATGCGCGCCGTCGGCCGTTGCGCCATCTGCTCGAAGAACACCGGCAGTGCAACGCCGTCCAGCGGCACGGCCGTGTATTCGTCGTCGGTGATCAGCGCGCCCGGGGCATACAGCTGCTGGAGCCGTCGTGGGTCGCGGCTGTTGTAGGCGTCCTTCCAGTCTTCCAGTGCCTGCATCAGGTCGTTGGCGCAGTTGCTGCCGGGCTGGTCGCAACGCAGCGGCGGTGACACGACCACCGTGCGCTTCGTCGTGCAGCCGCTGCCGGCCAGCATCAGCAACAGGCATGTCGCCGCAGCGAGCACGCGGCGCATCTTGTTGATCATTGCCATGTTCAGCCCCCCTGCGTTGTGGTGCGAATTGTGAATCTGCCCGTCGCGGGGCAATCCCTGAACGGGGCCGCGTCCGGGGGTGCCTAGACTGCGCCCTTTCCAACAGGGAGAACCAATGAAGACGATGCTGCGCGGCCTGCTGGCCGCTGTCGGCCTGCTGCTGAGCCTGTCCACACAGGCCGCCGACGCCCCACCCGAGAACGCTGCCTGGACCGAGGCCAAGGCCGCGGCCAAGGAAGGCCCGGCCGACGTCGCCATCGCAGGGCAGGCCACGCTGCACCTGCCGGCCGGCCGCATCTTCATCCCCCAGCCCCAGGCCGGCAAGCTGCTGACCGCGATGGGCAACCCGGGCGAACACACCGAACTGGCCGGCCTCATCTTCCCCAAGGGCGACGGCGAATGGTTCGCCACGCTGCGCTACATCGCCTCCGGCTACGTGAAGGACGGCGACGCCAAGGAGTGGAAGGCCGATGACCTGCTGGCCAGCTACAAGGAAGGCACCGAGGCCAGCAACGACGAGCGCCAGAAGATGGGCGTGGCGCCCATCGAGATCACCGGCTGGGCCGAGCCGCCGGCCTATGAAGCGACCCAGCACCGCCTCGTCTGGGCGATGAGCTCCAAGGAAAAGGGCGCGCCGGCCGACGCGGGCCAGGGCGTCAACTACAACACCTATGCGTTGGGCCGCGAGGGCTATCTGAGCCTGAACTTCATCACCGACCTGAAGGACCTGCCGGCCCAGAAGCCCGATGCGAAAGCCTTGCTCGGGGCGCTGGAGTTCGACAAGGGCAAGCGCTACGAGGACTTCGATTCGGCCACCGACCATGTCGCCGAGTACGGCCTAGCGGCCCTCGTCGTCGGCGTGGGTGCCAAGAAGCTCGGCTTGCTGGCGGTCATGTTCGCTTTCGTCGCCAAGTTCGCGAAGATCATCTTCATCGCGGTCCTCGGCTTCGGTGCGGTCATCACCAAGTTCTTCAAACGCGACAAGCCCACGGCCTGATGTTCAAGCTCCTTGCGTTGCTGTTCACGGGCGCCAAGTTCGGCAAGCTCTTCGTCACCGGCGGCAGCATGCTGGTGTCGCTCGTCGTTTACGCATGGATCTACGGCTGGCGCTATGCGGCAGGCTTCATCGCGCTGCTCTTCGTGCATGAGATGGGCCACTTCATCGCGGCGCGCTACAAGGGCCTGAACGTCGGCGCGCCGACCTTCATCCCCTTCGTCGGCGCCTGGGTCGAGTTGAAGGATATGCCGCACGACGCGCAGACCGAGGCTTTCGTCGGCCTGGCCGGGCCGATGCTGGGCACGGTCGGCGCCACGGTCACCTATCTGATGGCGCGCAGCTGGGGCGCCGACTGGCTGCTGGCCGTGTCCTACAGCGGCTTCTTCCTGAACCTGTTCAACCTGATCCCGATCTCGCCTTTCGACGGCGGCCGCATCACGGCCGTGCTGTCGCCGCGCATCTGGCTGCTCGGCGCGCCCATGCTCGTGGCGCTGTTCTTCTGGCGGCCCAGCCCGATGCTGATCCTGATGGCCCTGCTGGCCTGGCCCCAGCTCATCAAGGCCTGGCGGCATCGCAGCGACAGCCCCGAGGCGCAGACCTATTACGCCGTGCCCGCGGCCGTGAAGTGGGAGTACGCGACCTACTACCTCGTGCTGGCCGCCTACCTTGCCGTCATGTGCCACGACGTGCACGAAATGCTGGCCGTCGTGCGCGGCTGACACGAGCAGGCGGGTTGGCCTCGGGGCGCACTACGATCCAGCCGCACCCCGTGCCCGGAGTTCCCCATGACCCGCACCCGCCTGCTGCTGGCCTTGTGCCTGTCCGCCCTGCTGGCGTCACCAGCCAGCGCGGAACGGCAGCTGCGCGCCTGTGCCCATCCGGCCGCCCAGCCGATGAGCTGGGAGCAGCAGGGCCGGCTGCACGGCGTCTGCGTCGAGGTCGCGCGTCGCGCCTTCGCTGCCGCCGGATGGACGCTTGCCGTCGAACCGGTCGGGCCCTGGTCCCGCTGCCAGGCCCTGGTCGAGCGCGGCGAAGTGGACGTGATGGTCTGCGCCTTCGACACCCCCAAGCGGCGCGGGTACGCCGTGGTCGTGGAGCCGGCGCTGGCACGCAATGAGGGCGCACTCTTCGTGCGGCGGGACAACCCGCTGCGCTTTGAGGGCTGGACCGATCTCGCCGGCCTTCGCATCGGCGTGGGCCTGGGCGTCAGCCTGGGAACGGAGGTGGACCAGCAACTTGCCCATCATGCCCTGGTGGACAACGCGCTCAGCGAGGAGCTGAACCTGCGCAAATTGCTGCTGGGCCGCCTGGATGCGGTTGCCACGGCGCGCGAATCGGGCGAGCAACTGTTGCGCGCCGTGGGCTGCGAGCAGGAGGTGCGCGTGCTGCCGCGTGGCCTCGGCGCGGCAGGGCTGTACCTGCAGATATCGCGGCAATCGCCGGGCGTGTCGGCCGCCGCGCAGGTGCGGGACTATCTGCTGCAGCCCGGCTACGCAGCCGAACTGCAGCAGCTGCATCGCCAGCAGGCCGAGCTCTATCGTCAGCAAAATCCGCCGCGCGAACTGGGGCGCTGCGGGCGCTGAGGCTGCCGGGCAAGCGAGGCTTCACCAGTCAAGTGCCGTCGTCGCGCGGCGCCGGCCTAGACTGGGCCGCACCATGCGCCAGGATGATGCCGACCCCGCCGCCGCTCCAGCCCGCCGCTGACCGCCGCAGGTGGCTGGGCCTGCTGCTGGCGGTGCTGGGCGCCATCGGCTTCTCGGGCAAGGCCATCATCGTCAAGCTGGCCTACCGCCATGGCGTCGACGCGGTCACGCTGCTGATGTGGCGCATGCTGCTGGCCCTGCCGTTCTTCCTCGCGATGGCCTGGTGGGCCGGGCGCGGCAAGCCGGCGCTGACGCGTCGCGACTGGCGCGACATCGGCGTGCTCGGCTTCACCGGCTACTACCTGGCGAGCTACCTCGACTTTGCCGGCCTGGCCTACATCACGGCCAGCCTGGAGCGGCTGATCCTCTACCTCAACCCGACGCTGGTGCTGCTGCTGTCGGTCGTCTTCTTCCACCACCGGCTGCAAGCGCGGCAGGTCATTGCGCTGGCCATCAGCTATGCCGGCGTCGTGGCGGTGTTCGCGCATGAACTCAGCTTCCAGGGGTCCGACACGGCGCTCGGGGCGGCCCTGGTGTTCGGCAGTGCCGTCAGCTATGCCGTCTATCTGGCGCTGTCCGGCAAGGTCGTGCAGCGCCTGGGCTCGATGCGGTTGGCAGGCCTGGCCAGCAGCGTGGCCTGCGTGCTGTGCATCGCGCAGTTCGCGTTGCTCAAGCCCGCCTCCGCCTTCATCGTGCCCGAGCCGGTGATGTGGCTGTCGCTGCTGAATGCCACCGCCTGCACGGTGGCGCCGGTGCTGATGGTGATGCTGGCCATCGCCCGCATTGGCGCACCGCTGTCATCGCAGGTCGGCATGGTCGGGCCGATGAGCACCATCCTGATGGGCTACTTCATCCTCGGCGAGCCAATGAACGGCTGGATCGCGGTCGGGACCATGCTCGTGCTGGTGGGAGTCTTCCTCACCACTCGCCCGCGGTGATTTGGGCCGAGCGCTGGGCCGCTCCCGAGCCGGCCCGTCAGGCGATGTGCTTGCGGCTCAATGCCGCAAGCATCGCCGTCCCCTCGGGGGACCGGCTGGGCACGCCCGCGTTCAGCGCGGCGTGACTGGACGAGGGGCGGACATCACCTTCCGTAGAGGTAGCCCGGCAGCCACAGCGTCATCTCCGGCCACACGTACATGAACACCATGCACAGGATGACGATGAGCATGTAGGGCATCATGCCCGCGAAGATCTGGTTCAGCGTCACATGCGGCGGGCTCACCCCCTTCAGGTAGAAGGCCGACATGGCCACCGGCGGGCTCAGGAAAGCGGCCTGCAGGTTCACGAACACCAGCACGCCCCACAGCATCGGGTCGATCTGGAAGTGCGCCAGCAGCGGCAGGAAGATGGGCACGAAGATGACGATGATCTCGGTCCACTCCAGCGGCCAGCCCAGCACGAAGATGATGGCCTGCGACAGCAGCATGAACTGCAGCGGCGTCAGGTCCATCGACAGCACCCAGCGCTCCACCAGCGCCTGCCCGCCCAGCAGCGCGAACACGGCCGAGAACAACGCCGAGCCGACGAAGAGCCAGCAGACCATGGCCGTCGTCTTGGCGGTCAGGAACACCGCCTCGCGGGTCTTCTTGAAGGTCAGCGAGCCGGCCTGCCAGGCCATCAGGAAGGCACCTGCCGCACCCACTGCGGCTGATTCGGTGGCGGTGGTGATGCCGAACAGGATGACGCCCAGCACCACCAGCGTCAGGATGCCCAGCGGCATCACCGACGACACCAGCATGGTCAGGATCTCGTACTGCTCGGCGTCGAAGCGCCAGTAGTACCAGGCCAGCAGCAGGGCCGTCAGCACGCAGACGATGGCGAAGCCCGTGTAGAAGTTCTTCGGTACGGCCTCGGGTCGGGGTGCTTCGCTGACTGCGCCACCCATGCGCTGCAGCGGCTCGTCGGCGGCGGGCTTGGCTGCGCCCGGTTCGGCCAGGGCACCGGGCGGTTCCTGCAACCCGCCGCTGGCCCCTGGCGGTTCGGCCAGGCCGCCCGATGGGCTCGGCGGCTCCTGCAGCCCGCCGGGTGCGGCCGGCGCATCCAGCTTCTGCATCGCCGCGGGCGCACTGACCTCGGTCTTTTGCGTGTAGTCGGTGACGTACCACCAGGTCGTGCCGAGGCAGACCAGGGCCAGCCACACGGGTACCAGAGCGCGAAGCAGGCTGGCCAGCAGCCGGCCCCAGCCCATGGGTGCGCCTGAAGGGGACAGCACCGCCTTCAGCAGTGCCCACAGCATGCGCGGCGAATAGCGATCGGCCAGTGCGGCGATGGCCGGCGAGATCGGTGCGCGCTGCTGCTCCGGCGGCAACTGCGGCGCGACCTTCGGGTTGATCATGCACCAACCGATCACGTAGACCAGGTACAGGAAGGCCAGGAAGAAGCCCGGGAACATCGCCGCTGCGTAGAGCTTGACGACCGACTGCCCAGCCACGGCCGCGTAGACGATGATCATCACGGAGGGCGGGATCAGGATGCCCAGCGTGCCGCCGGCCGTGATGACGCCCGCGGCCAGGCGCGTGTCGTAGCCGGCCTTCAGCATGGGCCGCATCGCGATAACGCCCATCAGCACGACGACGGCGCCGACCAGGCCGCTGGCGATGCCCCAGAAGGTGCAGATGACCAGCGTCGTGACGGCCAGCGAGCCGGGCAGGCGGCGGAAGGCCAACTGCACGCTGTGGAACATCTTGTCCACCAGCGCGCCGCGCTCCATCACATAGCCCATCAGCACAAACAGCGGTATCGACAGCAGCGTGTCGTTGTTCATCGCGCCGTAGGCGCGCTGCACCATCAGGTCGAAGATGCGGTTGTCCAGCCAGGGCTGGCCGGGGTCGTAGAAGGCGACGAAGCCGAACAGCATGCCCAGGCCCATCAGCGTGAAGGCCGTCGGGAAGCCCAGCAGGATGACGACCACGATGAGGCTGAGCATGGTCAGGCCGAGGGCGGCGTTACTCATGCGGGTTGCCTCCAGTGGTGCTGCGCTGGCGCGCGATTTCGTCGATGCTCTTGGTCCGTTCGATCGCCTCGCGGGCCGCGTCGGCGTCGACGTGCGTGCTGGCCGCCAGCTGCTGCTCGACGACGTCGATCTCCTCGGCGTCGCGCAGCCGTGGCGTCCACGCCCCCGTGCGGATGCAGACGATGCAGCGCAGGATCTCGGACAGGCCCTGCAGCATCACCATCGCGCCGGCGATCGGGATGATGGCCTTGAAGGGGTAGACCGGCAGCGGCGTGGCGTTGAAGGTGGTCTCGTGGATGCGCAGCGAGTCGCCGAAGTAGGTCCAGCCGCTCCAGGTCAGCGCGCCGATGCCGGGCAGGAAGAAGACGACGTAGAGCACGAGGTCCAGCCAGGCCTGGGTGCGCGGCTGCATGCGCCCGTAGAGGAAGTCGCCGCGCACATGGCCGTCGTGGGCCAGCGCGTAGGCGCCGCCCATCATGAACAGCGTGCCGTAGAGCATGTTGCTCGCGTCGAAGATCCAGGCCGTCGGCATGTTCAGCGCGTAGCGCTTGAACACCTCGGCCACCACCATCAGCATCAGCACGACGATCAGCCAGGCGGAGGCCTTGCCGACCCACGTGCTGATGCCGTCGACGGTGTGAAGAATCTTCTGCAAAGACATACGAGCCTTCAAGCAATGACACTGTTTCCAGCGACCGAGCGAAGCCGGTGGATCCGGCTTTGCCGGTCCACCTGGCTTGCCCCTTGAGGGGCGGCCGTCAGGCCGTAGGGGTGGGCCTATTTCTTGGCGAAGTAGTGGTTCCAGGCCATCTTGAAGTCGACCAGGTAGTCGTTCTGCCATTGGCCGGCACGCAGGGCGAAGGCACGCTGGCTGTCCAGCACCTTCTTGAAGTGCGGGTTCTCGGCCGACTTCTTGGCGATCACCTTGTCCCAGGATTCGAGCTGGTTGCGCAGGATGGCGTCCGGCGTCTTGTAGAAGGCCACGCCGCCCTTCTTCATCTCGGCGTAGTCCTTGGAGTTGCGGTCGATGGCCTTCCAGCTCATGTCGGCGCTGGAAGCCTGCACCGCGTAGTCGATGATCTTCTTCAGTTCGGCCGGCAGCGCGTTGTACTTGCCCTTGTTGAACAGGATCTCGAACTGCTCGGTGCTCTGATGGAAGCTCTGCAGCATGCAGTTCTTGGCCACGTCGGGGAAGCCGAGGATGCGGTCGCTGGTGGCGTTGTTGAACTCGGCCGCATCGATGAGGCCGCGGTCCAGCGCCGCGACGATCTCGCCGCCCGGCAGCGGGTTCACGGCCGCACCCTGCTCGGTGTAGAGGTCCACCGCCAGGCCCACGGTGCGGAACTTGACGCCCTTCATCTGGTCCAGGTTGGCCACCGGCTTCTTGAACCAGCCATAGGGCTGGGTCGGCATCGGGCCGTACAGGAAAGACACCACTTCCATGCTGATGGACTTGTAGATCTCCTCCAGCAGGGCCTCGCCACCGCCGTAGTTGTGCCAGGCCAGCAGCATGTTCGGATCCATGCCGAAGCCCGGGCCTGAGCCCCACAGCGCCAGCGCCGAGTTCTTGCCGTAGTGGTAGGCCACCACGCCGTGGCCGCCGTCCAGCGTGCCCTTGTTGACGGCCTCGAGCAGCTGGAAGGCCGGCACCACCGCGTTGGACGGCAGCACCTCGATCTTCAGGCGGCCGCCGGCCATGTCGTTGACCTTCCTGGCGAAGTCCTGGGCGTACTCGTGGAAGATGTCCTTGGCCGGCCAGGTCGACTGGAAGCGCAGGCTGACGGTCTCCGCTTTCGAGATCATGGGGGCTGCCAGGGCGGCGCCCCCGGCCGTCGTGGCCGCGGCCGTCTTGATGAAACGACGGCGAGCGCTGGGTTTCTGGGTCATGGGCTGTCTCCAATGGATGTTTTGAATGCGCCTCCAACAGAACCTGCGGCCGGGCGCGTGCCGCTGAGGCTGAGTCTGGCTGGGCGCAGTCGGTGCGCAACTGGGTCAAACCCACGGGATTGCACGCACCACCCCCGAGCCGTTCAAAATCGCTGAACATTGGCGACAACGCCAATGAACCGCTCCCCCCTCTGCCGGGAACACACTGCGAACCCATATGAGCCCTGCCACCCGCTACACCCCCATCGCCATCGCGCTGCACTGGCTGCTGGCGCTGGCCATCGTCGGCGCCTTCAGCGTGGGCCTGTACATGACCAGCCTGCCGTTCTCGCCGACACGGCTCAAGCTCTACAACTGGCACAAATGGGCCGGCGTCACCATCCTGACGCTGTCCGCCTTGCGCCTGCTGTGGCGCCTCACCCATCGCCCGCCAGCCGACATCCCCATGCCGGCCTGGCAGCTGCGCGCCGCCCATGTGACGCACAACCTGCTCTATGTGCTGTTCTTTGCCGTGCCGCTGTCCGGCTGGGCCTACAGCTCGGCGGCGGGCTTTCCCATCGTCTGGTTCGGCGTGCTGCCGCTGCCCGACTTCGTGGGCAAGGACAAGGAACTCGCCGAGACGCTGAAGCTGGTGCACCACTTCGCCGCCTACGGCCTGGGCCTACTCGTCGCCGGCCATGTCGGCGCCGCCCTCAAACATCACTTCATCGACCGTGATGGCCTGCTTGCCCGCATGGGCCTGGGTCGCAACTGAACCGCACCTGAAAGGACTTCATGAAACGCCTGATCTCCGCCCTGCTGATCGCCACCAGCGCCCTGGCCGCCCAGGCCGCCACGCTGCAGCCCGAGAAGAGCGACCTCAGCTTCACTTTCAAGCAGATGGGCGTGCCGGTGGACGGCAAGTTCAAGAAGTTCGAAGCCCAGCTCGATTTCGACACCAAGAAGCCCGAGGCCGGCAAGATCGCCTTCACGGTGGACCTGGGTAGCGTGTCCCTGGGCGACGCCAGCTTCGACGCCGAGCTCGCCAAGACGCCCTGGTTCGACACCAAGCGCAACGGCAAGGCCACATTTGTGTCCAGCGGCATCAAGCCCACCGGCCCCGGCAAGTACGACGTGGCCGGCAAGCTGAGCATCAAGGGCGCCAGCCGCGATGTCGTCGTGCCCCTCACGCTGGCCTCTGGCGTGGCCAGCGGCAGCGTGGCCATCAAGCGCCTGGATTTCAAGATCGGTGACGGCGAATGGGCCGACACGTCGATGGTCGCCAACGACGTGACCGTGAAGTTCAAACTGTCCTTTTCCGGCATCTAGCCGGCCTGTAACCTCCCACCCCTCTCTTCCCACCCCCCGGAGACCTTCACGATGAAGAATGCCCTGTTGCTTGCCACCCTGATCGCCGCCGCTGGCGCCGCTCAAGCCCAAAGCGCCACCTACGCCATTGATCCCAGCCACACCGCGGTCACCTTCGAAGCCAAGCATTTCGGCACCAGCACGCTGCGCGGCCGCTGGGACAAGAAGGAAGGCACGGTCACGCTGGACAAGGCCGCCAAGACCGGCAAGGTCGAGTTCACCATCGACATGGCCTCCCTCACGACCGGCACGGCCCCGTTCGACGGCCACCTGAAGAGCAAGGACTTCTTCGCCGTCGAGGAGTTCCCGACGGCCAAGTTCGTCGGCGACAAGTTCAGCTTCAACGGCGACAAGGTGGCCAGCGTCTCCGGCGAGCTGACGCTGCGCGGCAAGACCAACCCGGTCACGCTGACGGCCACCAACTTCAACTGCTACGAGAACCCGCGCCTGAAGCGCGAGGTCTGCGGCGGCGACTTCGAGACCACCATCCAGCGCAGCCAATGGGGCATCGTCTATGCGATGCCGGCCGTCACGCCCGACGCCATCCGCCTGCTGGTCCAGGTCGAGGCCATCAAGCAGTAATCTGCCTGCCGACGCCCTCTGCAAGCCCGCCTCTGGCGGGCTTTTTGCTGTGTGGTCCGTGAACTATTCCCGAGCCCTTCACGGCGGTGTCACGCCGACCGGCACGGCCTGTCGCAGCCCCATGCAGTTCGTCATGCGTCCCGGCCGGAGTGTCGCGCCGGGCCCGCGCCGCCCAAAGCCCCTGCGTACAGTGACTCCCAACGACAGACCCCGGCCATGACTCCCTCCTTCTCCCCCAGCCCCCAGCAAAAGCTCTGGATCGAGCGTTGGCAGCGTTTTTCCGCCACCGTGGTGCGGTATTTCCACATCTACGCTGGATGGCTGGTCGGCATCAGCTGGAAGCGTTTCGTGCTGCTGTCGCTGGCGCTGCTGATCGGCGTCAACGTGCTGAAGAACCTGCCTCCCTTCACCTGGCGCATCAGCGAGCAGGTMGAGGAGCATGACCACGGCGCCGTGCGCCGCCAGGCCAAGCTCGAGGCCGAGGCAAAGAAGGCTGCCGACCAGGCCCGCAGGGCGGTCGACAGGGCTGAAAAGGGCGGCAAGAAGGTGGGCGACAAGGGCATTCACTACGAGGTAAAGATCGACGAGCGTGGTGTGCGCATCCAGCCCGTGCGCTCCGCAGCCTCGGCAGCCAGCGCCGCCGAAGGCGACGACGGCGAGCCCAAGGCCAACGAGGCCCCGGCCATTTCCATCGACTTCCCCAAGAGCGCCCGTCCCGAGGACATCCGCGCCGCCATCGACCAGGCCAAGGAGCAGCTCAGCCAGCTCAAGCAGGAGGCCGAGGAGGTCAAGGAAGCCCAGGAAGCCGCCGCCGACGCCCAGGCCGCCCTGCAGCAGGCCGCCGAGGAAGCCAAGGACGCGCAGAGCCGCAAGCGCGTCACCATCGTGCATGCCGGCGACTCCCTGGTCGACCTGGCCATCCTGTGGATCCTGGCCTCCGCCGTCATCAAGGCGATGTACAAGGGCCGCATCCAGGCCGAGGTCAAGGCCGCGCAAGCCGCCGAGAACGCCGAGAGCGAGGCCCTGAAGCGCCAGGTCATCGAGGCCCGCATGGCCGCCATGCAGGCCCAGGTGGAGCCGCACTTCCTGTTCAACACGCTGGCCTCCATCGACCACCTGATCGAGACCGACCCGCCGCGTGCCAGCCAGATGCAGAAGAACCTCATCGCGCTGTTGCGGGCCTCCATGCCCACCATGCGTGAGGCCAACGCCACCGCCACCCGCGACCTGGGCCGCGAGCTGGCCGTCATCAAGCCCTACCTCGAGATCCTGAAGGTGCGCATGGAAGAGCGCCTGCAGACCGAGATCGATGTGCCCGAGGGCCTGCTGTCCGCCGAATTCCCGCCCATGATGATCCAGGGCCTGGTCGAGAACGCCATCAAGCATGGCCTGGAGCCCAAGGCCGAGGGCGGCACGCTGAAGGTCAAGGCCGAGATCGTGCACGGCAAGCTGGCCGTCACGGTCGCCGACACGGGCCTGGGGTTTGGCCGGGCCGCCACCTCGGGCACCGGCGTGGGCCTGGCCAATATCCGCGAACGCCTGCAACTGCTGCACGGCAACCGCGCCAGCGTCACCGTCACCGAGAACCAACCCAGTGGCACGGTCGTCACGATCACCGTGCCCTATCGCAGCCGCAACGACGAAGGAGCCACGGCATGAAAACCCTGTTCAAGATTCTGTTCATCGGCACCGCGCTGATGGTCCTGATGGCGATGTTCGGCGGCTTTGCGCTGCTGCACCATGGCGGCCCCGACATGCACATCGTGCTGGACGACGGCGAGTTCTTCCTCGGCGGCAGCGATGTCGGCGACTGGCTGGGCGCGACCATCGGCCTGTTCGTCGCCGGCATCATCTGCGTCATCGTCGTGCCACTGGTACTGCTGCTGGGTGTGGCCCTGCCGCTGCTCATCGTCGGCGGCGTGCTGGCCCTGGTCGTGGCCAGCCTGCTGGGCGTCGGCGCCGTGCTCGGCTCGCCGCTGATCCTGCTCGGCCTGCTGCTCTTCGTCGTCATGCGCAACCGCCGCCGCGCGAACGCGAGCAGGTCGACGCCGGTCTGAGCTAGTAGCATCGTCGGCATGAACACTGCAGCACCCATCCGCGCCGTTCTGGCCGACGACGAAAGACTGATGCGCGAGCAATTGCGCGCCCGATTGACCGAGGTCTGGCCCGAGCTGGACATCGTCGCCGAGGCCAAGAACGGTCTCGAGGCGGTCGAGCTGACCAAGGAGCACAAGCCCGACATCGTCTTCCTCGACATCCGCATGCCGGGCTTGACGGGCGTCGAGGCCGCCCGCCAGATCGCCCAAATGGGAGATGAGGGGGAGGGCTCGGGGGACGACGACTGGCTGGTGCCCGAGATCGTCTTCATCACGGCCTACGACCAGTACGCCGTCGAAGCCTTCGAGCAGGGTGTGGCCGACTACGTGCTCAAGCCCGCCGAGCGCGAGCGCCTGCAGCTGACGGTGGCTCGCATCAAGAAGCGCCTGGCCCAGCGCGAGGCGCCCTCCAACGACTTCAGCGACAGCGCGCCGGTGCCGCTGCAGCAGCTACTGCACAAGCTGTCGGGGCAGATGAACCCGGCTGGCAAGCCGCAATATCTGCAGTGGATCCAGGCCACGGTCGGCCAGGCCATCCAGATGATCCCGGTCGAGGACGTGCTGTTCTTCATCAGCGACGAGAAGTACACCCGGGTGCAGACAGCCAAGGTCGAGGCCCTGATCCGCAAGCCCATCAAGGAGCTGGTGGACGAGCTGGACCCGCAGGTCTTCTGGCAGATCCACCGCTCCACGCTTGTGAATGCGCGCGCCATCGACGGCATCACCCGCGACTTCCGCGGCCGCCAGCTGGTGGGGGTGCGCGGTCTGACCGAGAAGCTCGAAGTCAGCCGCAGCTATACGCACCTGTTCAAGGGCATGTGATGCGGATGGCGCCCGCCTAAGCGCCGATCAATGTCTTGGCCGCGGGTAGCAGCGCCCTGAGCACCGCTTGCATGGCATCGGCGTCGGCTCTGGTGATCGGTGGCAGCGGCGCGCGGTAGGTCACGCGGTTGCGCATGTCGTGCAGCCGTGCCAGCACACTTTGCTGTGCGGCGTCGAGCTTGAGGTCGGCGGCCACCCGTTGGATGGCGGTCGCGCGATGGCCGCCTGCGTCGCCAGGGCGCACTTCGTTGAATTCCAGAACCGCCATGACGACGCTGAACATGCCTTCGTAGGCAAGCAGGAATCTCGCGGAGTCGGGCATCGGGGCCGCGGTGGCGTCCAGCATGTCCTGCGCCGTGTGCAGGAATTGGGCGATCGCGGAGGGGCTCGACGCTGCTGTCTTGAAGCTGCCGATCTTCAGCAGCGCGTCGTACTCAACCGGCCTCGGCATGCAACGCCTCCATCAGATCGATCCGCGGACCTTGCCGCACGGCAGTCAGCACGGGGTCGTCGTTCTGAGCCCACTCCGCCGCCGTGTAGAGGTTGACGTGCACAGGTCGCCCGAGTTCGGCCTGAGCAGCGTCGAGCAGCGGCGATACGTCGAACAGCGTGATGTCGCCGACGATGGCAAGGTCGATGTCGCTCTCGCTGTCATCGGTGCCGGCGGCCACGGAGCCGAATACGAAAGCACTCTCCAGGCGATGGGTCAGGGGGTGCAGGGCTTGCGCGAGGGGCTGTGCAACACCTACCGTCTTCACAATCATGCGTCGCAGTTCGGGATACAGCAGAAACGCGGGGTTGGCCGCCAGCCGCCGTTGGTTGCCCACCCGCCGCTCGCGCAGCAGGCCACTGTCGACCCAGCGCTTGAGCACCGTGCTGCCAGCGCTGCGGCTGCTGCCCATGCGGTCCAGCAGCTCGACCGTGCCGAAATCGCGGTCGGGATGCAGCATCACGGCGCTCATCAGGCGCTGCTCCGCGGGCGATAGCAAGACATCCAGTGGGCGCATGAAATTCCTAACTCAGGAACGAATGTACCTGAAAAAGGAATGTCACATTACTTCTCGACGAACGCGCGCTCGATGACGTAGTCGCCCGGCGTCGTCGTGCTGCCTTCCTTGAAGCCGCGGATCTCCAGCATCTCCTGCATGTCCTTCAGCAGCGCGGGGCTGCCGCACAGCATGATGCGGTCGGTCTCGGGGTCCAGCGGCGGCAGGCCCAGGTCGGCCTGCAGCTTGCCGGTCTGGATCAGGTCGGTGATGCGGCCCATGTTCTTGAAGGGCTCGCGCGTGRCCGTCGGGTAGTACAGCAGCTGCTCGGCAGCGAATTCGCCGAGGAATTCGTGCTGGTGCAGGTCGACCGTGAGGTGGTCGTGATAGGCCAGCTCGTTCACATGGCGCACGCCGTGCACGACGACGACCTTCTCGAAGCGCTCATAGGTCTCGGGGTCGCGCGCGACACTGATGAAGGGTGCCAGGCCCGTGCCGCTGCCCAGCAGATAGAGGTTCTTGCCCGGCAGCAGATAGTCGATCAGCAGCGTGCCCGTGGGCTTGCGGCCGACGATGATCTTGTCGCCTGGTTTGATGTGCTGCAGCTTGGAGGTCAGCGGGCCGTCCGGCACCTTGATGCTGAGGAATTCCAGCTGCTCTTCATAGTTGGCGCTGACGATGCTGTAGGCGCGCAGCAGCGGTTTGCCCGTCTCGGTCTTGAGGCCGATCATCGTGAAGTGGCCATTGGAAAAACGCAGGGCCTGGTCGCGCGTCGTCGTGAAGCTGAACAGGCGGTCGGTCCAGTGGTGGACGGTCAGGACGGTCTCTTCGTGGAAGGCACTCATGGCGGTCGTTCTTGCGGACGGTTGGGCGGACGGTTTGGCGGGTTAACCCGGGTATTTTCGCCGGGAAGTGCTCACCCGCCGTCGCCAAGGGGTCAAGTCGCGGTTTCGATGCGCAGAAGCCTCGCCCCGGCACCCTCGCTGCGCTTGACGTCCTGGGGGTTGTACAGCGCGCAGGCTTTTAGGGACAGGCAGCCACAGCCAATACAGCCCGTCAGCCGCTCACGCAGCTGCTGCAGGGCCGCGATGCGTTCGTCCAGCAACGGCGCCCAGCCGGCCGACAGCCGCGTCCAATCCGCCTTGGTGGGGGTGCGGCCCTGAGGCAGGGTGGCCAGGGCGGCCTTGATCTGCGGCAGCGTCAGCCCCACCACCTGGGCCGCACGAATGAAGGCCACCCGCCGCAGCACGTGGCGGGGGTATTGGCGGTGCCCGCCGGCGCTGCGGCCGCCGGCGATCAGGCCCTCGGCCTCGTAGAAGCGCAGCGCGCTGGCCGCCACGCCGGCACGCTTGGCCAACTGGCCGATGGTCAGCGGTGCGGCGGGCTCCATGGCACTTGACTTCAAGTCCACTTGAACTTCGAGCATGGCGCCATGTTCCCACAGCCGACATTCGCCATGCTGACCAAGACCGCCACACCCGCGCCCGCCACGCTGGCCCAGCTGCACCATCTGCTCGACGCCGGTGCGGCGCTGGCGCCCACCTACCGGGGCCGACTGAGCAACCACCTGCCCATGGCCCAGCAGGCCTTGCTGGAGCTGGGCGCCTCGGCGACGCGGCTGCAGGCCTGGACCGAAAGCTACGAAGTCCACCTCGAACCACGCGTCGCTGCTCGCCCGGGCAGCGTCACGGTCGAGCGCGACCTGGGCCGACCCGACAGCGAGACCGCCTGGCATGCTCACTTCGCGGCGCGCATTGCGGAGATCGGTGCGGCCGGCACGTTGCGCAAGGCTCTGTCCCTGCTGCTGCCTGGTGTCGGTGCCATCGCCTTCCATGGCCTGATCCGCACCGGCCATGCGGTGCTGGCCGGCCACGAGGGCGAGCTGGCGGCTGGCCTTGCGCACTGGGCGGCCCACTTCCTGTCGCTGCCGACCACGGCCGACGGCCCGCCGCTGGAACTGGCCGATTGGCTGCCGGCGCTGAGCAAGCTGTCGCGTCCGGCCTACCCGGCAGGTGCGCTGATCCACGGCCGCATGCAGGCCTGGGGCGAATCGCCGGATTTCGCCGCAGTCGCCGGCCGGCTGCGCCATGGGCCGGACACACTGCGCGACCTGGCGCTGCTGGCGGCCCGCACCTATGCGGCGACCGGCAACTTCACCGTGCTGCATCTGCTGACGGCCAGCCACGCGATGGTGGTGCTGGAGCCCTGGTGGCCGGCGCCCCAGCTGGCGCGGGGCTTCAGCGTCGCCGCTGCTGCCGGCCTGCTGGCCAGCGGCGCCGAGCCGGCGCTGATGCTCGACCGCCCACCCAGCCGCCCCTGGCCGGCGCTGATCGCGGCGGCCTGCGAACAGGACGATGCCCATGTCATCAAGCTCACCCACGCCGCCTGGCGCCTGGGCCGGCGCTGGCCTGACCCTGCCTGGCGCCGCGCCGTCGAACGCGCAATTCCATTTTGATGGAAAACAAATTCCAGTAAACTGGATGAATGGATATCACGCAACGCATCGGCCGCCGTCTGCACGAACTGCGCTCGGCCGCCGGCCTGTCGCTCGACGCACTGGCCAACAAGAGCGGCGTCAGCCGCTCCAACATCTCGCTGATCGAGCGCGGTCAGAGCAGCCCGACGGCCGTGGTGCTCGACAAGCTTTCGTCGGCGCTCGGCGTCAGCGTCGCGTCGATGTTCGAGGCTGGTCCGGCACCGACCACACGCTCGCCGCTGGCGCGTGTAGCCGAGCAACCCGTCTGGGACGACCCGGCCTCGGGTTACCGCCGCCGCAACGTGTCGCCCGCCGGCGTGTCGCCACTGCAACTGGTGGACGTCATCTTCCCGGCCGGCCAGCGCGTCTCCTTCGAAACCTCGGAGCGTGATGCCGACATCCACCAGCTCGTCTGGATGATCGATGGCGCCATGGAGATCGGCCACGGCAGCGAGCAGTGGCAGCTGAACCCGGGCGACTGCCTGGCGATGCGGCTGGATGCGCCCATCCGTTTCCACAATCCTGGAACCAAGCCGGCGCGTTACCTCGTGGCCTTGAGCGGGGCCAAGTCATGGCGCTGAACCTCGTCACTGTCGCTCCGGACCACACTGACGCGCGCTTGCTGCTGGACGAGTTGTCCGCTGCACTGCAGGCGATCACCGGCGACAGCGGGCGCAGCGGTTTCGCGGCCGACGACGTGCGCGGGCCGCGCAGCCGTTTCGTCATCGCACAGGACGAGGCCGGCGCGGCGCTGGGTTGTGGCGCCCTGCGACCGCTGCAAGATGGTGTGGCGGAACTCAAGCGCATGTACGCCCGCCCCGGCTCGCACGGTGTCGGCGCGGCGTTGCTGACTCATTTGGAGTCATCTGCGAGGCACTTGGGCTACCGCGCCCTGTGGCTGGAAACACGCGCCGTGAACACCCGCGCCGTGTCGTTCTACGAGCGGCATGGCTACCGGCGCATCGACAACTTCGGCCGCTACGCAGGCAACGCGGCGGCGGTGTGTTTTGGCAAGGAACTAGACATGGCCGTCACGATCAAAGAACTGGATGCGGCGCAGGCCGAGGCGCGCATGGACGAACTGGCCGTTGTGCTGCTCGACTGCGTGGCGGGTGGCGCCTCAGTGGGCTTCATGGCCGACCTGTCGACCGAACGTGCTCGGGTGTTCTGGCAAGGCGTGGCAGGGCAGGTGGCTGACGGCAAGCGGCACCTGTTCGTGGCGCTGGATGACGCCGGGCGGGCGTGCGGCACGCTGTCTCTCGTCGTCGACATGCCCGACAACCAGCCGCACAGGGCCGACGTGTCCAAGATGTTGGTTCATCGCAGCGCGCGCCGGCAGGGTGTGGCCGAACACCTGCTGCGGGCGCTGGAGGTAAAGGCTCGTGAGTTGGGCAAGACGACGCTGGTGCTGGACACCGTCACCGGCAGCGATGCTTCGCGGGTCTATGAGAGAACGGGTTGGCAGCGAGCGGGCGACATTCCGAACTACGCGTTGATGCCGGAAGGGCCGTTCTGCTCGACGACCTACTACTTCAAGCCGCTCTGAACCCGATGCCTCTGCGTTCGCGGACTTCAGGCTTCGCTCGATGCTCCGCCTCCAGTTGAGCCAAAAACTCATCCGGCGTGAATGCCTCGCCGAGGATCTCGACCTGGTTGCGCACGGCCGCGAAGTCGCCATGCGTCAGGCAGTCCATCGCCACCAGCCGTGAGCGCTGCTCATCGGCCGGGGCGGCGCCCGCCTCGCGCTCGAACATCGCCACGCGCTGTTCGGGCTTGAGCGCCTTGAAGCGGATCTTGAACGCGAAGCGCCGCAGCGCCGCCTCGTCGAGGTCGTCGAAGAGGTTGGTCGTGCAGATGAAGAGGCCGCTGAAGCGCTCCATGCCGGCCAGCATCTCGTTGACCTCCGACACCTCGTAGTTGCGCTCGGCATGCTTGCGGCTGCGCAGGAAGCTGTCGGCTTCATCCAGCAGCAGCACGGCGCCTTCGGTCTGGGCCGTTTCGAACATGCGCGCCATGTTCTGCTCGGTCTCGCCGACGAATTTGCTGGCGATGTCGCTGGCGCGCCTGACCATGAGCGGCCGGCCCAGGGCCTGGGCGATGTGCTCGGCCAGGGCGGTCTTGCCGCTGCCGGGTGGCCCGTAGAAGCAGAGTTGACCCGCGCCCTTGCGGCGCAATGCCTCGACGATGCGCGGGATCTCGAAGCGGCTTTCGCAGTTCAGCAGATCCAGTGCGTAGCTGGTGACGCAGGGCCGGGCCATGCTGCTGCCGTCGTCGCGGCCCAGGGCCTTGTCGGCGTTGAGCAGCTGGCGCTCGATCAGTTTCTCGGCGTCGTCGGCCGAGCCGGCCAGCTGGGCGAAGCGTACGGCTGTGCGGATCTGCGCGGGCGTCAGGCCCGGGCGTTCCGCCAGCTTGGCGATGAAGCCTTCGCTGACGGGCACCTCACCCAGCGCCTTGGCCACCAGCCCCTTGCGGGCGCCGGGCGGCGGCGACTTCAGCTCCAGGTGGTACTGGAAGCGGCGCCGGAAGGCCGGGTCGATCTGCTCGATGCGGTTGGTGACCCAGATGACCGGCACCGGGTTGGTTTCCAGGATCTGGTTGACCCAGGCCTTGCCGCTGACCGAGTTGCCGACCCCGCCTTCGCCGCTGGCGTCCAGCCGGTTCAGCAGCGAGGCTGTGTCGCTGGACAGCGGCGGGAACACATCCTCGACCTCATCGAACAGCAGGGCCACATTGGCGCTGGCCTTCAGGAAGACCTGGCTGATCTGCAGCGAACGGTAGCGGTCGCGGCCCGACAGTGAGTTGCCATCGCGGTCGGCATACTCGACCTCGTACAGATCCAGCCCCGCGGCTGCGGCAGCCACCTTGGCCAGCTCCGTCTTGCCCGTGCCCGGCGGGCCGTACAGCAGCACGTTGACGCCGGTCGCGTGCGTGGTGACGGCCTGGCGCAACAGGCCTTGCAGCAAGCTCAGGTCATCACTGACGAACTGGAAATCACTGGCGCCCAGCGTGCTCAGCGTGGCGGGCCGCGTGAAGACGGCCATCAGGTCATGCGGGCCCTGGTATTCGCGCATCAGCACCGGCGGCAGCTGGTCGCTGACTTTCATCAGGTCGGCCAGGTCGGTGATGTTGTGCTCGGAGATCAGGTTCTCGACCATGCCGATGCGCTCGAGGCGTGAACCGGCGCGCAGCGCCTCGGCGACCTCGCGTTCGTCCACGCCGGCAACGGCGGCGATTGCCGCGAAGGCTTCCTGCGCGGTGTTGACCTTGAACTCGACCAGCGCCCCGCGCAGCTCACGCTGGTAGCGGGCGAGGGTGCCGTACAGCAGGATGGCCCGCTCGGCGGGGTTGAGCTGCAGCAGCGTGCCCAGCGCAGCGATGTTCTTCTCGACCAGCGTCGACTCGCGCTTGAGCTGGCGGTCCAGGTACTCGCAGGTGGTGGCCAGCAGGGCCATCATGTCCTTGGGCGCATCCTTGACGTATTCGTCTAGGTAGAAGAACAGTGTGGCTTCCGAGAAGGGGCCGCTCCATTGGCCGAAGCGGTCGAGGAAGGCTTCGTCACTCAGCGCATCGTGGCCGCGCCACAACTCGTTGCCGGCGCAGCGCTGGCCCAGATAGCCGCGCAGCCTTTGCAGCACACGCGTGGGCCAGACGAGATGGCGGCCCGTGAAGGACAGCAGGCCGTTGAAGTCGCGCCGCAGGTTGAAGCGGCCGGCGTGCCTGACGGTCAGCGTCAGCACGAACTGCGAGCACATGCGGTCCAGCACCGGAGCGCTGTCCAGGCCGGGCGAGGGCAGCAAGCGGGCAGATGCCCGGGCGGCTGTCTCAGCGGCGACTCGCTTCACCATTCGATGGGCTCCTTGCGCAGCCTGCAGCGGCGGCGCGGACCCATCTTGTATCAGGCTTGGCGGCAGAGCAACGTCAGATCGGCCCCCTAAACGTTCAGTGCATCACGACCGGTTGCTGGCCCATCACGGCATAGCGCTCGATGAAGGCGTCCAGTTCGTCCTCGGAAGGCTCGCCGTCGTCGATGAGGGCCTGAACGCCTTGCTGGAAGGATTCGGCCAGGGCGCCTTCGATGAAGATTTCCTTGCGGGCGAACTTGTCGACGATCTCAAAACCGCCTCGGTTCAGCTGGGGGCCCGACTCCACCGCCTGAAGCTCGGTGTGCGGCACGTCGAACTGGACGACGATGAAGCTGTCGGAGTTGTAAAGCATGTGCATGGAGTTCTCCTCAGGGCTTCAACTGCGGGTGGGGCCCGGTGTTTCAAGCCCCGCTTGGTTCAGATACTGGCAGAACGCCCCGCTGTTCGGGTCATCCCATGACCCAGCAACGTGTAGGAAGCGTCAGGAGTTCACGTCGGACAGACGGATCTCGAAACCGCGCGTTTCGGGGTCGCCCTGGCGCAGGCGGACCGGCCAGTAGCCGCGGTTGGGGTCCAACCACAGCTCCACGCCAGGGTCTCGCTCACCCAGCGGCAGGCGTCGCAGATGCAGGCTGCCGGCGTCTTCAGGCGTCGCATCCACGGTCTCGAAGCTCCATTCGCGCAGTTCGCCGCGCAATCCGGCCACCCAGACACGCCAGCGCCCACCCGGTGTCGGGGCGGCCTGCACCAAGGCGGCGAGTTGCAGCCACCAGGACAGGCGGTCCTGCGCGCCCTCTGGCAGTTCGAGCTGGGCCGGGTTGGCCGAGAAGCTGACACGCCGCCCTTCGGCATCGAAGTTGATGGCCTGGCGGTCCTGACCGCCGCGCTGCAGCGCGAAGCGTTCGGGGGCCAGGCCCGCACTGCCGGTATGGCCCAGGCTTTCCAGGGCCGGCAGCGCGCGCTCGCCGATGCGGCGGGTCAGGCGCAGGCTGTAGCGGCCATCGGCTTCGGGGCGCCAGTCCAACAGCGCCTCGCCGTCCTGGCCGCTTTGGCGAAGGCGGTAGTGCCAGGCGGCTGGGCCGGCCAGGCGCAGCGGCGGGGCCTCGGGGGCGGCGATGGGGGCTTCAACGGCGGGCATCGGTGGCCTGGCGCTGGCGCGGGGCGAGCGGGCCTGAGGCAAGGGCCGGGTGGATGGGGTGGGCTCGGGCAGGGCCATGGGCAGCGTCGGCGGCTGCAACAACGCGATGCTGACGGCCCGCGCCGGCCGAGCGGCGCTGTCGTCGCGCACCCGCTCACCGCCCAGCAGCAGCGCGTGGGCGAGCAGGCTGGCCGCCAGTGCAACCGTGGCGGCGCGGGGGAAGGGCAGGGCGGCGCGCATCGCACAATGCTGCCATCACCCTGAACTCCCGCTCATGAAACTCGCCAGCTACGCCGACGGCTCGCGCGACGGCCACCTCGTCGTCGTGTCGCGCGACCAGACCCAGGCGCATTACGCCACCGGCATCGCCACGCGCTTGCAGCAGGTCCTCGATGACTGGGGCTTCCTGTCGCCGCAGCTCGAAGACCTGGCCGTGCAGCTGAACCACGGCAAGCTGCGCCACGCCTTCGCTTTCGAGCCCGAGAAATGTGTCGCGCCTCTGCCACGCGCTTATGGCTGGGCCGTTGCCGACGCCGAAGGCGGCGTGCGCCGCGAAGCTGGTCAGTTCCATGGCGCGCATCAGCCTTTGAGGGCGCCGGCGGCCTGCGAGCCGGCCCTTGCCGTCATCACGGGCGACCTGGCGGCAGCGAGTGATGCCGCCTCGGCACTTGATGCCATGCGTCTGCTGACTTTTGCCGTGGACTGGCGCCTGGACGGCGAATTGATCGCCACCCACTGCGCGCCGTTGGCCGTCACGCCTGATGAGTTGGGCGAGGCCTGGGGCGCCGGCCGTCTGCAGGCCCGCCTGGTGGCCCTGCACAACGGCGCCAAGCTCGATCCGCGCGACGTGGCTGCCCTGCCCGGTGACGCACTGGCGCGTCTGGCCCGCTTGCGGGCGCTGCGCGCCGGGCAGTTGGCCGGCTCGGCCCTGGGCGCGCTGGAGCTGCCGCTCGCGCCCGGTGACAGTCTGCGCCTGGACCTCAAGTCCGCCGACGGCCAGCACAGCCTGTTCGGCGCCATCGACATCGATCTCGCACCGCCACCCGCATCCGTATGAGCCAAGCCATCATCATTGACACCGACCCGGGCCAGGACGACGCCATCGCCCTGCTGCTGGCCGCTGCCAGCCCGGAGCTGGAACTGCTCGGCGTGACCACGGTAGCCGGCAATGTGCCGCTGGCGCTGACGACACTGAACGCCCGCAAGGTCTTGGAATTGGCCGGCCGGCGCGACGTGCCCATCTGCGCCGGTGCCGACAGGCCGCTGGACGTGCCCCTGGTCACCGCCGAGCATGTGCATGGCGACACCGGCCTGAACGGCGTCGAGCTGCCCGAGCCGACGCTGGCCCTGGACCCGCGCCATGCGGTCGACTTCATCATCCAGACCCTGCGCGAGCGCGAGGCCGGCACCGTGACGCTGTGCCCGCTGGGGCCGCTGACGAATATCGCCCTGGCCCTGCGCCAGGCGCCCGACATCGCGGCGCGCATCCGCCGCATCGTGCTGATGGGCGGCGGCTTTTTCGAGGGCGGCAACGTCACGCCGGCCGCCGAGTTCAACATCTATGTCGATCCGCAGGCGGCCCATGAGGTGTTCACGAGTGGCGTGCCCATCACGATGGCGCCGCTGGACGTCACCCACGAGGCGCTGACGACGGCGGCCCGCATCGAGGCCATCCGCGCCTTGGGCAACCGCGTTGGCGGCGTGGTGGCCGCCTGGATGGAATTCTTCGAGCGCTTTGACGAGGAGAAATATGGCCAGGACGGCGGCCCGCTGCACGACCCCTGTGTCATCGCCTGGCTGCTGGCGCCTGAGCTGTTCACCGGCCGGGACTGCAATGTGCGCGTCGAGACCCGGAGCGAGCTGACGCGCGGCATGACGGTCATCGACTGGTGGGCCGTCACCGGCCTGCCTGCCAACGCCCAGGTGCTGCGCCATGTCGATGCCGACGGCTTCTTCGCGCTGCTGACCGAGAGGCTGTCGGCTCTGCAGTGAGTGCGTCATTGAGCGAAAGCCGGGATGGTCTGGCAGGGCAAGATCCAGAACTCCATTAGTACGCGCTTGACGCATAGATGATGTTCAAACGGGTGTCGACATCATTTATATCCGGTGAGACACTGGCCGCTCGAGGGGGGACACCGCAGCGCCCGGGGGTGGAAGAGGCGCATCGTCGCGCGACGGCGCGTCGAGGAGACATCGATGCCGACCAGAGACAAGCTGCTGGAGGTCATCGCATTGCAGACCGAGGTGGCCGGACTGGGGCTGGACCTGGACTTGGACCTGGGGCGCCTGCTGGACCGCGTCGTCAAACGCACCCTGAGCCTGGTGGATGCGGACGGCGCTGCCCTGGAGATGGCCGAGGGCGACGAGATGGTCTACCGCGCGGCAGCCGGCATGGCGGAGGGCAGCCTGGGCCTGCGGCTCAAACGCAGTCACAGCCTGTCGGGCCTGTGCGTCGCCCAGGGGCGGGCGCTGCGCTGCGACGACGCACTGCTCGATCCGCGCTGCGACCGCGCCGCCTGCGAGCGCCTGGGCCTGCGTGCCATGGTCGTCGTGCCGCTGCGTCATCACGGCGTGACGGTGGGCGTGCTGAAGGCCATGTCCAAACGCGAGGGTCATTTCGCTGACCGGCATCTGTCCCTGCTGGGGCTGGTGTCCCAGCTCGTCGCCGCGGCCATGTATTTCGCCACCCGCTATGCGCCCGCCGAACTCTTCCACAAGGCGACGCATGACGGGCTGACGGACCTGCCCAACCGCTCCCTCTTCCTGGATCGCCTGCATGCCTCGCTGGCCCAGGCCATGCGGGACGGCCAGCCGCTGGCCGTCATGATGCTGGACATGAACGGCCTCAAGCGGATCAACGACGGCTTCGGTCACCGTGCCGGCGACGCGGCGCTGTTGGAGTTCGCGCGCCGCCTGGTTGGCGGCCTGCGCCAGTCCGACATGGCGGCGCGGCTTGGGGGTGACGAGTTCGGCGTGCTGCTGCGGCCGCTGGCGGCCGACGGCGGCCTGGAGGCGACGATGCAGCGGCTGGCGGCGCATCTCGACGGCGGCTTCGAGTTCGAAGGTCGGCTGCTGCAGGTCGGTGCCAGCATGGGCACGGCCTGCTTCCCCGAGGATGGGATGGATCTCGGCCGGCTCATCGAGCTGGCCGACCAGCGCATGTACCGCCACAAGCGCGGCCTGCAGCACGCCCACGCCTGAGCCGGTGGCAAGATGGCGCTCCGTCTCACCGGAGCCCGCCATGCAACGCCGCCTCGTCATCGCCAGTGCCCCCGCGCTGTTCCTGCTGCGCCCGGCCTGGGCGCTGAACCTCAGCGAGGGTGATGCCAACGCCGGCATCCGCGCGGCCCTGGAGCGCGGCGCCAATTCGGCGGTGTCGCTGCTGGGGCGTCCCGACGGCTTTCTCGGCAACCCGCTCGTCAAGATCGAGCTGCCGGGTTATCTGAGGGACGCCGCCAAGCTGCTGAAGGCCACCGGGCAAGGCAGGAAGCTCGACGAGCTCGTCACAGCGATGAACCGCGCCGCCGAAGCCGCCGTGCCGGCGGCCAAGCCGCTGCTCGTCAAGGCGGTGAAGGACATGAGCGTCGAGGACGGGCTGAAGATCCTCAGGGGTGGTGACGACTCGGTGACGCAGTTCTTCGCCGTGAAGACGCGCGAGCCGCTGGGCCAGCAGTTCCTACCCATCGTGACCAAGGCGACCGAGAAGGTGTCTCTCGCCGACAAGTACAACGCCGTCGCCAGGAAGGCCGGCGGCTTCGGCCTCGTCAAGGGCGACGAGGCCAACATCCAGCAGTACGTGACGGCCAGGGCGCTGGACGGTCTCTACCGCATCATTGGCGAGGAGGAGAAGAAGATCCGGCAGGACCCGGTTGGTACGGGCAGCGCCATCCTCAAAAAGGTTTTCGGCGGGCTGGGCTAGGGCCTGTAGTGCGCCTTGTGCCACTCGGCCAGTGACATGTCGGGGTACTCGTCAAAGCGTGGGTCCCGCGGCGAGCCCTCCACCTCGACCCAATCCGCCTTGGAACCCACCATGCAATGCACGTGCTCGGGTGGCGTCGGCAACGGCGTGTCGATGGCGCTGGCATGCGGGTGCACAAGCTCCGGCCAGGTCGGGTCCCAGAGCCACAGCGCGCTGCCGCACTTCATGCAGAAGTAGCGCCGCCCGCTGCTCTTGTGCCGGCCCTTGCTTTCCTTGTTCGGCAGCTTGGCGCGGTAGATGCGCAGATGCCGCTTGCCCTTGACCTTCATCGTGTGCGTCTGAGCGCCGAGGTTGATCGCATAGCCGCCGGCGCCGGCCGTCTTGCGGCAGATGGAGCAGTAGCAGCGCATGAAAGGGACGGGCGAGTCGGCCTCGACCGAGAACTTCACGCTGCCGCAATGGCATGAGCCTTCGAGGTGCATTTGCTGGCCTTTCTATGGGATGGCGTGCAGGAGCCCATGATGGCCGACAATCCCGGCCCTTGCCTGTTTGCTGCCGCTTCGACGGCTTTGCGATGAATTCCGATCTTCCTGATCCCGTCACCCCGTCCGAAGAACCGGCAGCCGCTGTGCCCGCACCCGTGCCTGCGCCTGAGGCCACACCGGCGGCCGCACCCGAGGCTGCGCCCCAGATCGAGAGCGCGACCGAGGTTTCCGCCGACGCCGCACCGGCTGCTGCTGGCTCGCCCGCTGCGCCGGCGGTAGATGCCACTGCCGAGCTCAAGGCCCTGTTCCCGGCCCTGTTCACCGGCAAGCCCAAGCCCGTCAAGCTGCGCGTGCAGGCCGACATCCAGGAGCGCGCACCGGGCAAGTTCAGCAAGGCTCAGCTCAGCGCCTTCCTGCGCCGCCACACCGGCAGCACCGGTTATCTGATCGCGCTGACCCAGGCCAAGAGCCGCTTCGACCTCGACGGCAACCCCGCCGGTGAGATCACGGAAGAGCATCTGAACGCCGCCAAGGAAGAGCTGACTCGCCGCCGCGGCCTGAAGCAGGAGCGCGAGCAGGTGGAGCAGGAGCGCCACCAGCTCGAGGCGCAGCAGCGCCGCAACCGAGCCCAGCTGCTGTGGGACTTCGAGCGCACGACGCTGACCGAGGCCAACTTCTGCGTGCTCAAGGGCGTGGTGGCTGAGGAGCTGCCGGGCCTGCTGGAGATCGCTCGCAAGGAGCGCGCCGAGGCGCCGCCTGCCCCGCCGCGGGAGGTGCGCCGCGATGGGCCCCCGCCGCGCCGCGATGACCGACGCCCCGGTGGTGGCGGTCGCCCCGAGGGGCGCTCAGAAGGTCGCCGCGAAGGTGGCCGGCCGCCGCAGCGCCAGGGGCAGGGCAGGAAGCCCGATCAGCCGCGCCGCGATCAGGCGGCCAAGCCCCAGGTAGCAAAGGCGCAGCCGGCCCAGGAAGCTGAGCCGACCAAGGATCAGGCGCCCGAGTAATCGGGCCGCGTCATCAGGCCGAGTAGCGTTGCTCCAGGTAGGCGAGCAAGGTGCGGATCGTCTGCGCCTCGCCGCCCACTGGCCGGCCGGCGCGAGGCGCGTCGTTCCAGGCGAACAGGTCGACGTGCAGCCAGTCTTGCTGAGGCGGCAGGAAGTCTTCCAGGAATAGCGCCGCGTTGATGGCGCCGGCCAGAGCGCTCTTGCCGGTATTGACGATGTCGCCGATCGTGCTCTCGATGCCAGCGTGATACGGTGCCCACAGCGGCATATGCCAGAGCGGGTCGTCCAGCTTCAGGCCCAGGTCAACGAGGTCGCGGGCCGTGTCCATGTGCTTGGCAAACAGCGCCGGCAGCTGGGCGCCCAGGGCCACGCGCGCGGCACCCGTCAGCGTCGCCAGGTCGATGACGAGGTCGGGCTTGCCTTCGGCGGCATAGGCCAGCGCGTCGCACAGGATGACGCGGCCCTCGGCGTCGGTGTTGCCGATCTCGATGTGCAGGCCCTTGCGCGTCTTGATGACGTCGCCGGGCCGGTAGGCGTTGCCCGAGATCGAGTTCTCGACCGCCGGGATCAGCAGCTGCAGCCGCACCGGCAGCTTCAAGGCCATGATGAGGGTGGCCAGACCCAGCGCGTTGGCCGCGCCGCCCATGTCCTTCTTCATCTGGCGCATGCCTTCGCCGGGCTTGATGTTCAGGCCGCCGGTGTCGAAGCAGACGCCCTTGCCCACCAGGGCCAGCTTGGGGTGCTTGGGATTGCCCCAGTTCAGCTCGATCAGGCGAGGTGAGCGCGTGCTCGCGCGGCCGACGGCGTGAATGCTGGGGAAGTTCTTCTTCAGCAGGGCGTCGCCGACGGTTTCTGCATAGGTCGCGTCGTATTGCTTGGCCAGGGCCTTGGCGGCGGCGGCCAGCTCGGCCGGGCCCATGTGCTCGGCCGGCGTGTTGACGAGATCGCGCGTGGCCGAAATCGCCGCGGCCAGCGCCAGGCCGCGTTCGGCGTCGGCGCCGCCCTTCAGCACCAATGTGGCCGGCGCGCGCTTGGCCGGCTTGTAGAGGTCGAAGCGGTAGCCGCCCAGCTCCCAGGACATGGCCGCGCCCTCCGGCAGCAGGGCCAGGCCGGCGTCATCCAGCTTGTAGACACCTTCCGGCAGGGTCAGCGGCAGATGGCTCAGCGAAAAGGGGTGAGCGCTGTGGGCCACGCCGGCAAAGACCTGGGCCAGGCGGCCATTGGGGCCGGGAATCAGGGCGTGGCTATCCGGCGCACCCACAAAGCCGACGGTCGCCAACCAGGCGCGGGTGGCCGGTGGCAGGCCGGGGGCCAGGGCCTGGAAGGCCGCGCGGTCCACGACGGTGATGGGAGTGGCCTTGGCCGGGAGGGTCTTTTTCAGCTGGACGGTCATCGCGGAGTCCTGGATTCAAAAGCGGCATTGTCTGCATAGCCGGTGACCGCAGGCCACAAGTGCAAAGAAGTGTGTTTGGCCTGTCAACCACCCCCAACCAGCCCGCGTTGTGCCTCCCAATCGCGCCCCACTCGGCGTGAGACGGCCCTCCAAAGGCCAGACAGCCATGATGAAGATCCAGCCCCGCACTGAACACCCGCCGCGCCGCCTGCCCCTCTCCGAGGTGGCCTGGAGCGCCGAGGAATCCGTCGAAAAGGGCCGCAAGCACGAGGCCTTCGACACCGGTTTCTACAGCGGCGAACGCCGCGGCCTCGCCCGCGCCATGCGCCTGGACCGCAAGCGCTGAAATCGGCAACTCTCCTCTTTGCAGCCCGCCGTCCGACACCGGACGGCGGGCTTTGTTTTGGGCTGAACGGGAAATCCTCCCGGATTTGCTGGCGTGACAGCGCCGAGAATGCGCCCCCATGAAAGCCGCCCGCCGCTCCATCGCCTTCTTTTCCGGCCTCCTGCTGTACTGCTTCGGCGCGGGCGCCGCCATGAAGTACGCCAGCACCGGCCTGCCGCGCCAGGTCTATGCCCAGCTGGGTGGCCGCAACAGCCTGCAGGTCATGCTCGGCGAGGCCGTCGCCATTGCGCTGCTGCTCTTCATTGCCGCGCTGATCTGGGGCTATCTGACGCTGCGGCCGCAGCGCCGCCGGCACCGCCCCTATGTCGCGTGGATGATGTCCGGCGTCGGCGTGGCCTGGGCGGGCTGGTTGATCTTCGGCGCCTTCAGCTTCGCGCTGAAACCGCGCGCCTACTCGGCGCCCCTGCAGAGCATGCTGCTGTCGTCCAGTGCGGCGCCGCTGTTCGGTGCCTTCAACATCTTCGGCGTCGTTGGCGGCGTCTGGCTGGCCGGCCGGCTGGCCAAGAGGCGCCAGGTCGGCTTGCCCACCACGCGCTCGCGCCGCCACCACGGCGAGGAGGAGTCGGCCGCTGATGCCGGCGCCGACAGCACGGTGTCGACCATCGCGCCGCACTCCGTGTCGCCACCGGTGAACTGAGCCGAGGCGCATGCCCCGCGCGGTCTGCCCGCGCTGCGAGCGCCCGGCCTGCACCTGCCTGTGCGCCACGCTGCCGGCGCCGCTGGCCGTGCGCACCGAACTGCTCATCCTCCAGCACCCGGCCGAGGCCGGCCATGCCAAGAACACCGCCGCCTTTCTGACGCTCGGCCTGAGCCCAGCCGCGTGCCTGCTGCGCGGCGAGGCTTTCGACCCCGCACTGGCCCGCCCCGGCACGGCGCTGCTCTACCCGGGCGAGGGCGAGCCGGGCACGCTGACCGACGTCGATCGCCTCGTCCTGCTGGACGGCAATTGGCGCCAGAGTCGCCGCCTGCTGGCAGTCAACCCCTGGCTGGCCGCGCTGCCGCGGCTGAGCTTGCCCGAGCAGCCCGGCCGCTATGCGATACGCCGAGCTCACCGCCCTGGCCAGCTGTCAACACTGGAAGCCGGTTTGCATGCCTTGGCCCTGTTGGAAGGCGGGCCGGAACGCTTCGCACCGCTGTGGGCCGCGTTCGATGCATTTGTTCAGGCAGGCCTGTCACGGCAGGGTGAAAGCGGGATGGCCTAGGATTTCGGGATGTTCTCGTTCCTGCGCCCCCTCCTTCCGGCTCTGCTGGCCGCCCCGCTGCTGGCCTTTGCCGCACCGCCCGAAGCGTCCACGGAGCATGTGCAGGCCCGCCTCGTCTCCAGCCAGGCCGCAGTGGCGCCGGGCCAGCGCTTCACGGTGGCGCTCGAGCAGAACATCAAGTCGCACTGGCACACCTACTGGCTCAACCCGGGCGACTCCGGCCAGGCGACGACGATCGCCTGGAGTGGCGCCCAGGCGGGGCCCATCCAGTGGCCCACGCCGGCCATCCAGGCCATCGGCCCCATCGTCAACTACGGCTACGAAGGCCGCGCGGCCCTGCTCGTCGACTTGACGGTGCCGGCCGACGCCAAGCCCGGCAGCCGCTTCAAGCCGGCAGCCGAGGTGAAGTGGCTGGTCTGCAAGGATGTCTGCATTCCCGAGCAGGTCAGCCTGGGCCTGGACTTGCCGGTGGCGGCCACAGCCAAGGCAGGCGCCGATGCGGCCCAGATCGAGGAATGGCGTGGCGCCATTCCCAAACCCGCATCGTTCGCCGTGCAGCTCAAGCCCGCGCCGCAAGGTGTGCGCCTCAGCGGCCCGGCGGCTGGCCTGAATCCGCCCATCACCAAGGCCTATTTCTTTGCCGACACCTGGGGCGCTGTCGCCCACAGCGCCCCCCAGGTGTTCCGAACCGAGGGTGCCGGCTGGGTGCTGGACGTCCCTGCCGGTGACGAGCCCTTGCCCGCCGGCAAGCCGTTGTCCGGTGTCATCGTGCTGACGACTGCGGCCGGCGAGCAGGCCTGGACCGTCTCCGTGCCCATGCCCGAAGGCGCCGGCAAGGGACCCGGCCCGGCCGATCTCAACGCCCCGACGGCCGAAACCGCCACGCCCGCCCCCGCGCCAGAAAGCGACCTCGGCCTGCTGCCTGCCCTGGCCTTGGCCCTGGTTGGCGGCCTGATCCTGAACCTGATGCCCTGCGTCTTCCCGGTGCTGTCGATCAAGGCCCTGGCCCTGGTGCGCGAGGGCAACCACAAAGCCGAGGGACTGGCCTACACAGCCGGTGTGCTCGTCAGCTTCGCGGCGCTGGCCGCGGTGTTGATTGCGCTGCGCGCCGGCGGCCAGCAGGTGGGCTGGGGCTTCCAGTTCCATTCACCGGTGTTCGTGCTCATCGTCAGCTATCTGCTCTTCCTGGTCGGATTGAACCTGTCGGGCTTCTTCGAATTCGGCGGCAGCTTCACCGGTGTGGGCTCCAACCTGGCCGCGCGCCAGGGCCTGGCGGGCAGCTTCTTCACCGGTGTGCTGGCGGCCGTCGTCGCCACGCCCTGCACGGCGCCCTTCATGGGCGCGGCCCTGGCCTTTGCGTTGTCCCAGCCGGCGGCGGTGCTGCTGGCTGTCTTCCTTGCACTGGGCCTGGGCCTGGCGCTGCCCTTCCTGCTGCTGGCCTTCTGGCCCGCGGCGCAGCGCTGGTTGCCGCGGCCCGGCGCGTGGATGGACAAGTTCAAGCAGTTCCTCGCCTTCCCGATGTATGCGGCCGTCGTCTGGCTGCTGTGGGTGCTGGCCCAGCAGGCCGGCCCGGACGGCGTCGCGATGGCGCTGGGCGGCCTGGTGCTGATCGCCTTCGCGCTGTGGCTGCACCGCGCCGGCAAGGGCGTCGTCAGCGGCGTGGCGATGGTGGCCAGCTTCGTGCTCGCGCTCAGCGTCATTCACTGGATCAGGCCCGTACCCGCCGACGCTCATGCTGCCGCACCGGGATCTGCCATCGAGGTCTACAGCGCCGAGCGCCTGGCCGAACTGCGCGCTCAAAACAAGCCGGTCTTCGTCAACATGACGGCGGCCTGGTGCATCTCCTGCCTCGTCAACGAACGCGTCGCGCTGTCGCGCCCCGAGGTCAAGGACGCCTTCGCCAAGGCCGGCGTGGCCTATCTGAAGGGTGACTGGACGCGTGAGGACCCGAACATCACCGCCGTGTTGAAAGCCCATGGCCGCTCCGGCGTGCCCCTCTACCTCTACTACGCACCGGGCGCCGCCGAGGCGCAGGTGCTGCCGCAAATCCTTACCCCCGGTCTCATCGTCGAGGCCATCTCTGTGCCCCCCGCCTCTTCCAGGAGTTCGACATGACCTTGCTTCGCCGCAGCCTGCTCGCCGCCCTGATCCTTCCTGCACTGGCCCATGCCACGGCCAATGTCGACGCGCCCGCGCCGACCTTCTCCGCCACGACGGCCGACGGCAAGACCGTCAATCTGGCCGACTACAAAGGCAAGACCGTCGTGCTGGAGTGGACCAACCACGACTGCCCGTATGTCAGGAAGCACTATGGCGCCGGCAATATGCAGACCCAGCAGAAAGCCGCCGCGGCCCAGGGCGTCGTCTGGCTGCAGGTGATCTCCTCCGCGCCCGGCCAACAGGGCTTCGTGGACGGTGCTACCGCTCAAAAGCTCAACGCCGATCGCGGCGCAGTGCCCACTGCGACCCTGCTCGACCCCAAGGGCGAGCTCGGCAAGCTCTACGGCGCGCAGACGACACCACACATGTACGTCATCAAGGCCGACGGCACGCTGGCCTACAAGGGCGGCATCGACAGCCTCGCCACACCCGACAAGGCCGACATCCCCAAGGCCRAGCCCTACGTCACCGAGGCCCTGGCCGCGGTGGCTGCGGGCCGCAAGGTCGAGAAGGCGTCGACGCGACCCTATGGCTGCAGCGTCAAGTACGCCAGCTGATCTCGCCTAGAAGACCGACAGCCCCGTCTTCGCCACGAACAGCTCCAGCGCCCGGCGGCCCAGCAAGGAGTTGCCCGTGCCGTCCAGCGCTGGCGACCAGACGCACAGCGTGAGCTGGTCGGGCACCACGGCGACGATGCCGCCCCCGACGCCGCTCTTGCAGGGCAGGCCGATGCGGAAGGCGAACTCGCCGGCCGCGTCATAGGTGCCGCAGGTCAGCATCAGCGCATTGACCCGGCGCGTCTGCGCCGTACTGAGCACGGGCGTGCCGGCCAGCGGGTGGCGGCCGTCGCGGCACAGATAGCCGGCGGCGCAGGCCACCTGTTCGCAGCTCATCGCGATGGCGCATTGGTTGAAGTAGACGTCCAGCACCGTGGCGACGTCGTTGTCCAGCGTGCCAAAGGCCTTCATGAAATTGGCCAGCGCGGTGTTGCGAAACCCGGTGTTGGCCTCCGAGCGCGCCACTTCGGCGTCGATGCGGACGGTCTCGCCGCACAGCCGGCCCAGCAGCGCCAGCAACTCGGCCTTGGCGTCGCCCTGCGACACCAGCCGGTCCGCCACTGCGATGGCACCGGCATTGATGAAAGGGTTGCGCGGGATGCCGCGCTCTGTCTCCAGCTGCACCAGCGAATTGAACGGGCTGCCCGAGGGCTCGCGGCCGATGCGGTCCCACATGGCCTCGCCCAGCGCGCGAATCGCCAGCGTCAGCGAGAACATCTTGGACATGCTCTGGATGGAGAAGGGCACGGCGCTGTCGCCGGCCGCGGCCGTCTCGCCCGCGCAGGTGCGCAGCGCGATGCCGAACTGCAGCGGCGACACCCGCGCCAGCGCCGGGATATAGCTGGCAACCTTGCCGCCGGCCGTGGCGAGTTGCGGGCGCAGTTCGGCGTTGATCTCGTCGAGGATGAGCTGGAGGTCCATGGCGGCCATTCTGGCCCGGGACAATGCCTCACCCATGCAAGCTCTGCTCGACGTCATCGCCGCCTCGGCGGCCCTTCCCCAGGGCGCTCAACGCCTCTTCCACGGCCGCGGCGGCCTGCATCCCGGCTGCGAGCACCTGACGCTGGACGCCTACCCGCCTGCGCTGCTGCTGACCAGCTTTGAGCCGCTGGCCGACGAGGCGCTGGCTGCCATCGGTGCGGCGATCATGGCGCGCTGGCCTGAGGCGCCCTGGGCCTTCCAGTGCCGCCAGGACGGCGGCCGCGTTCAGACGCGCCTGATGGCCGGCACCCTGCCCGAGCCACACGTTGTCAGCGAGGCTGGAGTACCCGATACACGCTACCTCGTGCACCTGCTGCGCGGCCAGAACCATGGCCTCTTCCTCGACATGGCCGAAGGGCGACGCTGGGTGCGCGAGCAAGTGCGGCCCGGCGGCAAGGTGCTGAACCTGTTCGCCTACACCTGTGCCTTCTCGGTCGTCGCGCTGCAGGCCGGTGCAGCCGAGGTCGTCAATGTCGACATGGCCTCGGGTGCGCTGGCCATCGGCCGCACCAACCATGAACTCAACGGTGTGAAGGCGGGCGCCAGGTTCCTGGCCCATGACATCTTCAACTCCTGGGGCAAGCTGACCCGCGGCGGGCCCTATGACCTCGTCATCTGCGACCCCCCCAGTTTCCAGAAGGGCAGCTTCGTCGCAACCAAGGACTATGCGCGGCTCGCAAAGCGGCTGCCTGCGCTGCTGGCGCCCGGGGGCCACGCATTGCTTTGCCTGAACACGCCCAAGCTGGGCCTGGATTTCCTGCACGGCGTGATGGCCGAGCACGCACCGGAGCTGGCATTCGTCGAACGCGTGGCGAATCCGGAGGTGTATGCGGACGTCTCGGCGGATCGAGGACTCAAGGTGTTGGCCTATCGACTGCCCTGAGCCTGCCGCGCCTCAGGAAAGTCGCCCCAGCTCCGCCAGCAACTTCGCCCGCGCTGCCGGATCGTTGACTGACTCCGCCAGCCGGTTGAAGAACACCGCCCGGCTGTCCGTGCCGGCTGCGGCGCGCTTGATCAGCACCTTGGCGATGGGCCCGACATGTTTCGCCAGCAGAACCTGAGCCTTGTCCATGACGGCCTCGTTCAGCGGCCCGCCGATGAGGGTGCCGCTGCCCGCGGAGCCGGCTGAGCCCGCCGTGACGCCCTTGGAGCCACCGGCCGACGGCGAACCGGCCGTGCCGCCCGCCGTGCGGTGGTGGTGGCCGCCGGTGACGAGGCTGGCCTGGCCGAGGAAGGCGTCGCGGGCACGCGGGTCGGTGACCTGCTCGGCCAGCTTGCTGTAGAGCTCGTTGATGTCCTGGCACTCGCGCGCGGCGCGGCGCACCAGCACGCTGGCCAGTGGGCCGACATGCCTGGCCAGCGTCAATTCGGCCTGGGTGAGCTGGGCCTTGTCCCAGTGCGATGGCGTCGGGGCGCTGGCCGTGCCSGCCGTGGAGCCGGGCAGGGAAGTGCCAGACAGCGAGGGCGGTGCGACAGTGGGCGTGGCCAGCGGCTGCGCGGCGCGCGCGCGCGCTGGCGCCAGCATCACGGTCTTTTCCCAGCCGGTGTCGTCGATGCTTTGACCGATGCCGTCGGTGATGGCCTGCTTGAATTCCTCGGCGGTGGCATAACGGTCTTCGGGGCGCTTGGCCAACGCGCGGGCAATGATGGCGTCGAACCAGCCCGGGCGCTCGACACCCTCGATGGTCGACGGCGGCTGCGGCATGTCGTTGACGACCTTGTACATCAGCGCCTCGGTCGTGCCGGCGAAGGGCGCGCGGCCGGTGAGGAGCTGGTAGAGCACGACGCCGGCGCCGTAGATGTCCACGCGCCGGTCCATGGGCTTGCCCAGGAACTGCTCGGGCGCCATGTGGCTGGGGGTGCCCACCATGTAGTGGGTTTGCGTGAGGTTGGTGCTCTCGATGCGGGCGATGCCGAAATCGGCCACCTTGAGCCGCCCCCCGGCCGTCGTCATGATGATGTTGGCGGGTTTGATGTCGCGGTGCCAGACGCCCTTCTCGTGCGCATGGCCGAGGGCATCGAGCAGCTGGCTCATGATGCCGGGGATGTCGGTGTCGGTGAAGCGGACCTTGGCGCTGAGGTAGCTGGCGAGCGAGCGGCCCTCGACAAACTCCATCGCGATATAAGCCACGTTCTCGGCGCGGCCGAAGTCGTAGACGGCGACGATGCCCGGATGGTGCAGCCGGCCGGCAGCCTGGGCCTCGTTGCGGAAACGCGAGGCCGGCGCACCGGGGCTGTCGTCGTCGGCGTCGAGCTGGGTGCGGATGGTCTTCAGCGCGACGGTGCGCTGGATGTCGGGGTCGAAGCCCTTGTAGACGACACCCATCGCGCCCTCACCGAGAACCTCGGTGATGCGGTATTTGCCGAGCTGTGTCGGGTGCTTCTTGTCGCTCATGCGCTGAAATGACTCATGTGTCCAGCAGCTTCATGGCCTGCACGACGCTGGCCCGCATGCGAGAGAAGGAATGGGACAGCGTGGCGATCTCGTCCTTGCTGTTGGCCTGGAACTCGGGCGCATCCAGATCGCCCTGGCTGACGCGGTCGGCCAGGGCCGACAGGCGGGTGACGGGGCGCACGACCAGCATCCAGACCATCAGGTTCAGCACGACGCCGACGGCGACGAAGACGCCGATCAGCGACGTGATGAAGACCTTGAAGGTCTGGTCGGCGCGCTGCAGCGGCACGCCCAGGGGGACTGAAACGACCTGCGCGCCGATGACTTCGTTGAGGTTCCAGCCAAAGCCGTTGGCGGGGCCGTACTTGGCGACCATGGTGGCCGGCGCGGCCTCCACGCTGCTGTGGCAGGCCAGGCAGGCGGGGTCGGTGATGCGCAGCGGGCGAGCGATGTACAGCGAGGGGCCGGCGGGCGTGTCGCGCGTGCCGACGGTTTCCTTCAGGTCGGCCGAGGAGCGGAACTGGCCGACGATGTCGACCTCCCAGCTCGTTGCGCGGTCGCGCGGGTTGGTCGGGTTCAGCGTCGCTTCCTTGTAGGCGAACTCGGGGTGCTTGGCCAGCAGCGTCCCCAGCACCTCCGTGGCGGAAAAGCTCGGCACCGTCTCCGGCAGGAACTTGTCGGTCATCTGCGAGACCAGCAGTGGCTTGATCTTCGTGTTGGTGTAGCTGCGCACGGCCAGCGCCTTCTCCATCAGCATCTGCGCGGTGGCGATGGTTTCCTGCTTGGCGTTGTCCTGCAGCAGATTGCGCGCGATGTAGCCGCTCAGGGCGATGCCCAGGCTCATCACGAGCAGATAGACCAGATTGAATTTGGCGAGCAGTTTCATGGTGTTTTTCCCGGAGGCCGGCAATGGTAGTGCGCCGATATGGCTGAGTGGCTTCGTGCTTGCTCGCGGTTCCCGGTGCAAATCCACAGAAGAAAGGGCGCCAGATCGAAATTTGGCCTACCGATGCAGGCCCTGGCCGCGTCCTTCGGCCGCGGTGCCTGGCTGCGCATGCCCGCCTGGCCGCTGCGCACGCTGGCTGGCGAGATGTCCACGCTGCTGCTGGACGGCCAGAACGTCGTTCCTGCCGCGGCGCGGGCCGCCGGCTATCGCTTCCGCTTCCCCGCGCTGCAGGCGGCGCTGGCCGACCTGGCGGCCCGGCATGATGCCGGCCATGAACTCGCCCATTGACCGCTGCAACGACGGCAGTGCGAACCCGCCGCGGCTGCGCCGCGACATCAACCTCGGCACCCTGGCCGAGCTGCCGCGCGCCTCGACCGGCTGGCGCGCGACGCATGCCGAGCAACTCGCCCTCTTGAAGGCCGACGGCCACGAAGCCGTGCAGATCTGGCAGCCCACGCGCGAGGCCGCCCGGGCCGCGCGCGACGCCGGCCTGGCCGTCACCGGCATCTGCCGCGCACTGGTCCCAACCGAGGTGGACGCCATCGTGCGTGAGCAGCGCGACCTCGGCTGCGAGATCACGACGCTGCACGTGGGCAACAGCTTCGAGACCGACGCCGAGATGGATGCCCTTGCCGCGGCCGTGCTGGAAGCCTCGGCGCGGCACGGCCACCCGCTCTATGTCGAGACCCACCGCGGCACGATGACCCAGGATCTCCGCCGCACGCTGGATCTCGTCGAACGCTGGCCGGCGCTGCGCTTCAACGCCGATCTGTCGCACTGGTACACCGGCCACGAGCTGACCTATGGCGGCGAGTTTCACGACCGCGCGCAGCGGCTCGCGCCGGTGTTCGAGCGCGTGCGCTTCCTGCATGCCCGCGTCGGCAACCCAGGATGCATCCAGACCGGGCTCGACGACCCCGGCGACTACCTCAGCCACTTCCGCTGGATGTGGCAGCGCTGCTTCGAGGGCTTTATGCGCGGCGCCGGGCCGGGTGACTACCTGAGCTTCAACGCCGAGCTGCTGCCGCAGAAGATGGGCGCCGACTTCTGGCTGCACTACGCCCAGCCGCGTGTCGACCTGGCGGGCGACCGTTTCAACGGTGAACCCAGCGACCGCTACGCGGACGCCGCGCGGCTGTGGCAGATCGCCGGCGAATGTTTCGAGGCGGCAACACGCGCAGTGGTGGGCGCGCCGCGCTGACATTCACTTCGCGGCGCATTGCTGGCATGTGAATGGCCCCGGCGTGACAGCCCTGCGTCAGCACATCGGCCGCTCTCGCGCCATACTGCTGCCACCATGCGCATCCTGCTCGTCGAAGACGACGAACAACTCGTCGAAACTACCGCCCGCGCGCTGCGCTCCCAAGGCTGGGTCGTGGACTGCACCGCCCGCGGCGAGCCCGTGCCGCGCTCGCTGAAGGAGGACGCCTACGACCTCCTCATCCTGGACATCGGCCTGGCGGGCATCGACGGCTTCGAGACGCTGCGCCGCGTGCGCGCCGAGAGCATCGCCGTGCCGGTGCTGATCCTGACCGCCCGCGACGCCGTCGAAGACCGCGTGCGTGGCCTGGAAGGCGGCGCCGACGACTACCTCGTCAAGCCCTTTGCACTGACCGAACTGGTCGCCCGTGCCCGCGCCCTGGTGCGGCGCAGCCAGGCACGCACCAGCAACCAGCTGCAGCTGGCGCGCCTGCGCATCGACCAGGAAGCCCGCCGCGCCTACATCGACGACGAGCCACTGGCCCTGTCCGCCCGCGAATGGGACGTGCTCGGCTTCCTGATGGCGCGCTCGGGCAAGGTCGTGCCCAAGGAGCACATCGCGCTGGCCAGCAATGCCTGGGACCAGGGCGTCAGCGACAACGCCATCGAGGTCTGCCTGTCGCGCCTGCGCGCCAAGATCGAGCCGGGTGGTGTGCAACTTCGCACCGTGCGCGGCCTCGGCTACCTCCTTGAAGAAATCGGCTGAGTTGTCGATTTCGCTTTTGCGATACCGGCAACGCATGGAACTGGCGTCTTTCGGGCCGAGCGCCGGGCCGCTCCCTAGCCGGCCCGCGATGGCGATGTGCTTGTGGCTCAACGCCGCAAGCATCGCCGTCCCCTCGGGGGACCGGCCAAGGTACTCCTTGGACGAGGGGTTTCAGTAGTGGCTGAGGGTTCGCACTCCAGCCTGCAGCGGCGGCTGTTCGGCTGGCTGATGCTGCCGCTGGTGCTGGCCTTGCCCGTGCTCGGCACGGCGCTGTACGAGCAGGTCAGGCACAGCGCGCAGAGCTGGCTCGACGAGGGCCTGGAGGACACCGCGCTGACGCTGGCGGGCCAGATCGACGTGCGCAGCGGCGAGCCCCGCATCGATGTCAGCGCCACCATGGACCGCGCCCTGCGCTTCGACCGCCAGGACGATGTCTTCTACCTGGTGTTGGCGCCGCGCGGCGAGGTGCTGCAGGGCGACGCCGGCCTGGCCGAGTTGCAGCCCCGCCCGGCCCCGCAGGCGGCGGGCCACTCCTCCTACGGCGACGTCAGGCTGCGCGGCCGAGAGCTGCGCCTGGTGCAACTCGGCCATGACTGCGGCACCGGTGTCTGCCAGATCCTCGTTGCCGAGACCCTGCACAAGCGCGACGCGCTGCAGAGCGAGATCGGCAGCTCGGTCGCGTTGAACGGCGTGGCGCTGGCTTTGCTGCTGGCCCTGGCCGGCTGGTGGGCCATCCGCCAGGGCCTGGCGCCGCTGACGGGCCTGAGCGCCGAGCTGGAGCATCGCGACCTGCACCGGCTGACACCGCTGGCGGCCAGCCTGCCGCGCGAGCTGGTGCCACTGCAGGCCGCCTTCAACCGCCTGTTCGAGCGCCTGGCCCGCGCGGCCGGCGCCCAGCGCGAATTCCTGGCCGACGCGGCCCACCAGCTACGCACGCCGCTGACCTCGCTGCAGACCGAGATCGAGCTGGCCATGCTGGAGCCGCACGACCAGCGCGTGGACCCGCTGCTGGAGCGGCTGCGCCAGCGTGTCGTGCGCAGCGCCCGCCTGGCCCAGCAGCTGCTGTCGCTGGCCCGCGCGGAGGACCGCAGCGTCGACGTGGGGCAGCGCATCGACCTGCGCGACATCGCCACCGAAAGCGGCCAGGACTGGGCCCATCGCGCGCTGCCTGCGGGTGTCGACCTCGGCTTCGAATTGGCCGAGGCGCCGGCGCTGGGCCATGCCTTCCTGCTGCGCGAGCTGCTCGAGAACCTCATCCACAACGCCGTCAGCTACGCCGGCGCAAGCGCCCGCATCACGGTGCGTTGCGGCAGCGATGCGGCCGGACCGTGGCTGGAGGTCGAGGACAACGGGCCCGGCATTGCGCCAGCCGACCGCCCGGCCGCCATGCTGCGTTTCCGCCGCGGTGATGCCGCCACGGGCACCGGCAGCGGCCTGGGCCTGGCCATCGCGGCCGACATCGCGGCCCGGCACGGCGGCCGGCTGGAGCTGCTGGATGCCCACGCCGGCCCGGGGCTGCGGGCGCGGCTCAGCCTGCCGCCGCTGCCTCCGGACCCAGCCCCAGCTGCTTGAAGAGGTTCATCGCGACGACGACGCGCCGCCCCGGCGTGGCCGGCACCTCGTGCATGGTGATGCCCGGGAACATGATCAACGTGCCGGGCCGCGGCTGGTAGGCGCTGGTCTTGGAGAACACCAGCGGCGCGCAACCGGCTTCAGCTTCCAGGTAGACAACGCAGCTCAGGTCGGCCGGCCAGTGGTTGTGCGGGGCCGTGTAGTCGGCCTGTTCGTAGATGGCGCCCCAGCAGTGGGTGACGAGCAGGTCCAGCCCGAGCGAGTCGAGCTCGCCCGACCAGGCTTTGGGCGCGGCCGCCTTGGCGATCTCGACGACGCTGGCGCACAGCGGCAGCAGCTTGGCATTGAGCATGTGGCTTTTCCACGGGCTCATGTACACCGACTTCACGTTGGACTCGGGCGACTGCGGGTGGCTGATGCGCAGCTCGTCGATGGCCTCGCGCGCCAGCTGCAGCCGGTCCGCGATCGGGCCCAGCTCGGCAATGATGACGGGCAGTTCGGTCTGGACGCTGGCGCCGACGATGCGTACGGATTCGGGAGTGCTCATGCCGACATTCTGGCCATCGGCGCTGGCGGGCCAAGGCCGGAAAAACGCCCGGTTCAGCCCAGCGCTTCGTACAGCGCCTGCATCTCCTGCGTCAGCTTGTGGCGCGCATCGAGATGGATCATGGGCCGGCTCAGCTCGTGCGACTCCTTGACCTTCACACTGCTCGACAGATACGGCTGCAGCACCGGCAGGCCCTCGTCCAGCAACTCCTGCACGACGCGCTGCGGCAGCGAGGCGCGGGCCTGGAACTGGTTGACGACGATGCCCTCGACCGACAGCTCGGGTGCGTGGTCGGCGCGGATCTCTTCAACGGCTTCCAGCAGGCCGTAGAGCGCCCGGCGCGAGAAGTCGTCGCAGTCGAAGGGGATGAGGCAGCCCTGGGACGCGATCAGCGCCGAGCGCGTGTAGAAGTTCAGCGCCGGCGGCGTGTCGATCCAGATCTCGTCGTAGTCGTCGGCCAGCGGCAGCAGCGCGTCGCGCAGCTTGTAGATCTTGTAGCGGCTCTCCAGCTTGCCGTGCAGCTCATCGAGCTCGGCGCTGGCCGGCATCAGGTGGAGGTTCTCCCAGGGCGTCTCGACGACGAACTCGGTCGCGCCAGGTGCGCGCACGCTGAACTTCAGCGTCGACTCGAAGAACTCAGCCGAGCCCGCGGCGCCTTCATCCAGCGCATCGCCCATCAGGTAGCGGCTGGTGTTGCCCTGGCGGTCCAGGTCGATGACCAGCACCCGCTTGCCCGCTGCCGCGGCAATCGCCGCCAGGTTGCTGGTGATCGTGGACTTGCCCACGCCACCCTTCTGGTTGAACACCACACGCCGCATCGCCGCCTCCGTTGCTGGATGCGGCGATTGTGCACTGCACAAAAGTCRGTGGGCCGGCGTGGTTTCGGCGAGCGGATGGGCGATGCCGCCATCGCCATAGGTGCGCACCACCTCGGCGATGACCACCTGGTAGCCCCTCAGCCATTTGGCCTGGGCCTGCTTGGCCTCGCGGTGCGCGGGGTGGCTCATCAGCTGCTGCAGGGCCTCCATCGAGTCCCAGTAGTAGACGTTGGAGATCAGCCCGTTCGCTGCGTTCTCCCAGGCTTCCTCGCCGAGGTAGCCGGGAATGGCGCGGGCGATGGCGGCGATGCGGTCGTCCAGCGCGAAGAAATCGGCGTCGTAGTCGCCCTTGGCGAAGGTGAAGGTGGAGGTGTACATCAGGCGATTGTCGCCAGGGCGCGCTCAACGAAGCGGCGCGGCACCATCGTCTTGGGCACGCGCACCGGGAACCAGCTGCGGATATCGCTGTCCACGCCAATGCCGTGCATGAAGTTGTACAGGCCCTTCTTCAGCCCCTGGCCCAGGCCGTCGTGATCGGTGGGCGTGGGGTCGATGAAGGCGACGTCGTTCTTCGCAAAGCGGCCATCGGCGGGCAGGGGCTGCAGCGTGACGCCGTATTCCGCCGGGTTCAGTCCGACGGGCGAATGCACCGTGCAAGCGAAGCGGTGGAAGAAGCCGCTGTGGATGCAGCCGTTCTCGAACAGCTGGCGCACGTACTCCAGCGCGTCCACGGTGTCCTGCGTTGTCTGCGTGGGGAAGCCGTACATCAGGTAGGCGTGCACCAGCACGCCCGCATCGGCAAAGGCCTTGGTCACGCGCGCCACCTGCTCGATGCTGACGCCCTTTTTCATCAGCTTCAGCAGCCGGTCCGACGCCACCTCCAGCCCGCCCGAGATGGCGATGCAGCCGCTATCGGCCAGCAGCTGGCAGAGCTCGGGTGTGAAGGTTTTCTCGAAGCGGATATTGCCCCACCAGCTGATGGCCACGCCGCGACGGATCAGCTCCTCGGCCAGAGCCTTGAGCGCCTTCGGGGGCGCGGCTTCGTCGACAAAGTGGAAGCCCGTCTGGCCCGTCTCCTTGACGATGGCCTCGATGCGGTCCACCAGCACTGAAGCCGACGCGGCCTCGTAGCGCGAGATGTAGTCCAGGCTGACGTCGCAGAAGCTGCATTTCTTCCAGTAGCAGCCATGAGCCACGGTCAGCTTGTTCCAGCGGCCGTCGCTCCAGAGCCGGTTCATCGGGTTGAGCATGTCCAGCAGCGACAGATAGCGGTCCAGCGGCAGGCCGTCCCAGGTCGGTGTGCCGACGTCATCGAAGGGAATGTCGGGCTCGACGAAGTTGGTGTACCTGACCTCCGTGCCGTCGCGCCAGAAGGTACGCACCAGGCGCGTCTTGGAGCGCTTGCCGGCGACGTGCTCCAGCAGCGCCAGCAGTGGCCGCTCGCCGGCGTCCAGCGTCACATAGTCGACAAAGTCGAAGACGCGCGGCTCGGCCAGTTCGCGCAGCTCGGTGTTCACATAGCCGCCGCCCAGCACGCAGACGACCTCTGGCCGTGCGGCCTTGATCGTCTGGGCGATGCGCAGGGCGGCGTAGACCGAACCAGGGAAAGGCACGGACAGCAGCACGACCTCGGGTTGGTGCTGTTCCAGCGCGGCCAGCGTCAACGTGTGCAGCGTGCGGTCGACGAGATTGGGCGGAGCGGCCAGGGCGGTGGCCAGCGGGTCGAAATGCGCTTGGGCCGCGGCCAGGGATTCGGCATAGCGGACGAACTCGAAGCGTTCATCCACGGCGTCGCGCAGTACGTCGGCGAGGTCGTTCAGGAAGAGGGTTGCGAGGTGGCGCGCGCGGTCCTGCAAGCCGAGGGCGCCAAACGCCCAGGCGAGCGGGTCGCCGCCGTCCTCGTCGACATAGGCGTCCAGCGACGCGAAGCGTGCGCCTTCGGGCAGGAAGGCGCGGGTATTGATGCGATGCGCCAGCGTCGGGTCGCGGCCCTGCAAGAAGCCGAGGACGCGCGGCGTGGCGGCAGCTATTGCCGGGAACTCGGCGGCAAACCAGGCCGTCTGCGGCGTGCGCTCGCCTTCGGGCAGGGCCAGCACGGCTTCATGCAGCTGGGCCAGGCCGGTGGGTGTGAACAGCTCCAGCACCAGGGCCAGCGCCAGGTCCACCTGCTGCGCATCGATGCCGCGTGAGCGCAGGAAGCCCGTCAGGTAGGCGGTGGACGGGTAGGGCGTGTTCAGCTGCGTCATCGGCGGGATGACGGAGAGGACGCGGGAACGATCAGACGGCATGCCGTGATTGTCGCGGCCGTCGGCCTCACGGAGATTGCATGCCGGCCGCACCTAGCCGGCCGTGTCTGCAGCGTGATGCTTTGCTTGGCCTTTTGCTAACTGACGGGAAATAGACACATCGTTTCGTGCCCTATTGCACGGATAGACTGATTAGCAAATATCAGCCGAAGAGTGCGAATGAAAACACTGAACAGGAAATTGCCGAGCTGGTGGGGTGCGCTGGTTGCAGCGGCGCTGCTGAGCGCATGTGGCGGCGGTGGTGGGAGCGGCGGCGAGCCTCCCACACCGCCGACCCCTTTGCCAGATACCCTCAGCGTCACGGCACCGGCGACGGCCGAGTCGACCAGTGAGCTCCAGTTTGGCAGCAGCGCGCCCTCGACGGCGGGCCTCAGCTTTGGTTGGGATTTCGGTGACGGCAAGACCAGCACCGAGACCAGTCCGAAGCATCAGTACGCCAAGGGTGGCGATTACGACGTCAAGCTCACAGTGAGCAACGCTGCAGGCGCATCAAAGACGGAGGTCGTCCGCGTCAGCATCACCAACCTGAACAACGTCAGGGGCCTGCAATGCTCCAAGACAGGCGATGGCGGCTGGTGCTGGCAGCAGCCGTTACCGCATGGCAATGTGCACACCGACAGCTTCTTTGCATCCAAGACCTCGCTGTTCGTAACGGGAGAGCATGGCGAGCTGTCCCGGAGCACGGATGGCGGCGTCACCTGGTCGACTGAGGCCAGCGGTTCCACGAAAGCGCTGAGGGCCGTCAGTTTCGCTTCGGCGAAGCACGGCTGGGTCATGGGTGACGAGCCCACGTTGCTCCGCACGACCGATGGTGGGGAGACATGGAGCCGCACGGCCCCCGTGCCCCTTGCGCTGCGAGCCGGCTTTGGCAGTCGGCTGGTGGCGGTCGACGATCAGATCGCTATCGTCGGCACCACGGGCCTGCACACGACCGATGGGGGCGCAACCTGGGCGCGGCACGATTTTTTTCTCAGCGACATTTCATCGCGCGGGACGTTCTGGGGTTTCTCCGGTGCCGAGTTGAGACGCTCCACGGACTTCGGACGGACCAGCACGGTCGTGCTCGACCTGTTGGCTCATGGCAATGGCGGTAGCGCGTTCTTCAACCTGGTCGACGACCAGACCGTGGCTGCCGGATGGGTGTTGTCGACGTTCGACCCGGCCACGGTGAGCTGGGTAACAACCTATACGCTCCTCCTGAGCTTTGACGGCGGTGACAGCTGGCGCCGCGTCGACCCGAGCACCCTTGATGGCGCCGCGATGCCGGTGGGCAACAGGCTGAGCATCATCCGGGCGAGCGCAGCGGACCAGGTGCTGCTGGCCAGCCTCGACAATCGGACGCTGATCTCCAGCAACGACGGCGGAACGCACTGGAGCACCGTGCGGCTGCCTGCGCTGGGCGCCACCGGCGAGGGAGCCCTGGCCGTCGGCACGACGGTGCTGGTGCCGTCACAGGGCCCCTTTATCTGGCGGCCATCCGAATTGGGAGGCGAGTACGCAGAACGCGGTCTGGCCTGGAGCGGTGACGGAGGGCAAACGTGGTCCTCCGCATCGGTGGAGGGCCTCAGCAAACCCACCTATGCGGCCTTCAAGCGCCTTCGTCAGGTCGATGGCAACGTCTTCAGCATGCAGGACAGCACCGGGCGCGCCTTCCTGTCGACCGACGGAGGACGCAACTGGACGATCGCGGTCGACGCCGCTCTGCTGCGCAACGACCTTCCCTCGTCGCCCTGGTTTGGCGAGTACTCCATGAAACTCGCCTTCCTCGACGCCAAGCGCGGCCTTGGTCTGGATGCGACGGGCCAACTGCGCCAGACGAGCGACGGCGGGCGAACCTGGACGACCAAGCCGAGCACGGGCCTGCCCTCCACGGCCACCAACACGGCGCTGCGCTTCGTCGACGACAAGATCGGCTGGATGCTGCAGAGCGACGGCCGCCTGTACAAGACGTCGGATGGCGGCGCCACATGGCGTGATGGCCAGCTAGTTCATGGGGGCCTGGTGCGATTCGACTTCGTCGACGCCAACCGTGGCTGGGGCGAGCCGACCGATCGGCGCGGGCTGGTGTTTACCCGCGATGGCGGCCAGACGTGGATGACCCTGTCACCGCCGCAGACGGTGAGCGTAGGTGGGCTGTTCTTCGGAGACGGGCGACAGATCGTCATCTATGGACTTCGCACGTTGCTGGCAAGTACGGTGGACGATGGCCAGACCTGGACGGTTCTCGCGCCCAACGTTGAATCGCCGTTCAACACGCGCAGCAAAGTCATCGCGAGCGATGCCAAGACCTGGTGGTCCGCGCAAACCTTCGGCTTGTACCGTTCGGACGACGCTGGCGCCACCTGGACCGAGGTGATGGGCGTCAGCGGGCAGTTCGCTGACATTGCGTTCGCCGATGCCAACAACGGATGGGCTGTCGGCCGTGGGGGCATGGTTGTTGCCACCACGGATGGCGGCAAGACGTGGGTCAGACAGCCCACGCAGGCAGACCGCGACCTGTGGCGCATCCAGGTGGTGGACAGCAAGACGGCCTGGATCGAAGGTGAGGCGGGGACAGTGCTGGCTACCGGCAACGGTGGTCGTTAGCTGGCCGGCGCGCGGCGGCGGGCCGGCGAAGCGCGGCTCACCCCACCAACCACCCAGCCAACTTCTCCGCAATCATCAATGTCGGCGAATTCGTATTCCCGCTCGTGATCGTCGGCATCACGCTCGCATCCGCGATGCGCAGCCCGCTCACGCCGCGCACGCGCAGCCGTGAGTCGACCACCGCACCGGGGTCGTCCATGCGGCCCATGCGGCAGGTGCCCACGGGCTAGATGGTTGTTGATATCGCGCGCCAGTTCCTCGTCGGTCTGGTACTACGGCCGCCGCCAGCGTCAGCTGCTGCAGCGCAAGACTGAGGCCTGGGCACCCTGACATGGCTTGCGTCGATCGGCGCATGCCTTCCTATTTGGACGGTGCTGCATTCATGGCCGGATCGTCGATGTGTAACGGTGGCCAGACGGTACTGGAAGCGCCACTTGTTCACAGCGTTACGCCGCGATTTCAGATACATTTTTTTCACTGATGACAAAGGCACACCCGAGCGAAAGCCGGGGTCGCAAAGCTTCCGGTCTAAGGCCCGCCTGGCGGGTTACGACAGCGGGGTTGCCAAGGACAAGCCGCCGGCAGGTCGCCGTCGACATGGCAGCTCTTCCGTCGCCGGGATGCGGCGCGACGCCCGACCGGGCGTGTGCGTAGGAATCAGCGCAACAACGAAAGCTGTCCATGAAGTCCACCACGCTCCCTCTTCGATTCGTAGTTCTGATCGAGTGGCGCCTGCACGCGGCGCTTGCGCTGCTGCTGACGCTGGCTGCATTGCTGTGGCCTGCACTGGCGCAAGCAGCGCCGCGCGACAAGATTGCCGCCGATTTGCGTCAGGCCGTCGATTCGGCCGCTGCGCCTCGCCAGCGCTGGCAACAGGAACTGGCTGGTCGCCGCTACGTGCACACCCTGGTCGTCAGCGACGGGCGGGACGCCGAGCTGGTCGAGCTCCGCCGCGCGGTCGTGGCGGCGGGTGGCACCGTCTACTGGCGCTACCAGTCGGTGCCGGCGCTTTTCGTGACCTTGCCCGTTGACAAGGTTGACGCGCTCGCTGCGCGGCCGGACGTGCAGAGCATCTCGCCGAACCGGCGCGCGGCCCGCACGTTCAGCCTGACCGAGGCCTCCACCGGCGCAGCCGACGTGCGTGCCGCCACGATCGGCGCGGCGCGGGGCCTGGACGGCTCGGGCGTCGCCATCGCCGTGCTGGATTCGGGCATCGCTGGGAACCACACCGCGTTCACCGATGGCCAGCGCTCGCGGGTCGCACGCGCCGTCGACTTTGAGAAGGTGACGCAAGGCGGCGCGGGCCGCGCCTGGCAGCCCGGCGTCGACCGATCCGACGCGGCGCTCGATGAACGCCCCCAAGCGGCGGGCGGGGCGGATGCATATGGCCACGGCACGCATGTCGCGGGCGTCGCCGCAGGCCGCTCGACGTCGCGTCTGCCCGAGTCAAGCGGCATTGCGACCCAGGCCTCGCTGGTCGACGTCAAGGTGCTTGACAGCCGCGGCGAAGGCGAGCTGAGCGATGTGCTGGCCGGGATCGACTGGGTCATCGCGCATGCGAAGCAGCAAAACATCCGCGTGCTCAACGTGAGCCTTGCCGCCGATTCGACCGAGTCGTATCGGACCGACCCGCTGTGCGGCGCTCTGCGCGGCGCGAGCGCAGCCGGCCTCGTGGTGGTCGTTGCCGCCGGCAACTACGGCACGGACGCTTCCGGCCAGGAGCGCTACGGCACGATCAGCTCGCCGGGCAACGAGCCCTCGGTCATCACCGTGGGGTCGGCCAACACGCAGGCGACGGCCTCGCGCAGCGACGACGCAGTCAACCATTTCAGTTCCCGCGGGCCCACCCGCGGCGGCCTGTTCCTGCCCGACGGGCGCCGCGTCGCCGACAACCTGCTCAAGCCGGACCTGGTGGCTCCGGGCAATCGCATCGTCGGCCCGATGGCGGCCGGCAGCACGCTCGCCACGGACTTCCCCTCGCTGTCGGCGCCCTATGGCGGCACGGCGCAGCCGCGGGGCCGCGGGCTGATGGACCTGAGCGGCACTTCGGTCGCTGCGCCGGTGGTGTCCGGTACCGTGGCCCTGATGTTGCAGGCCAACCCCGGCCTGACGCCCCCGTTGGTGAAGGCGATCCTGCAGTACACCGCGCAGGCCCTGCCGGGCGCCAACCTGCTGCAGCAGGGCGCGGGCCTGTTGAACGTCGACGGCGCGGTGCGGCTGGCCGGTGCGCTGCGCAGCGATCTCGCCACGGTCATCGCCAGCGGCCGCATCGCGGCGGGTGCGCCGCTGCTGGCGCCGGGCCAGGTGATGCCCGCGCCGGTGTCGATCATCGGCGGTCAGTCGGTGCCCTGGAGTCGCATCATCTTCGCCGGCGGGCGCCACCTCTACAGCGGCAGCGCGCTTTTCACCCGCTACCAGCCGGTGTACGACCCGGGCCTGTTCTGGGTGGGCGGCAGCGCGACGCGCGTTACTGTCCAGATCCGCCCCGGCGCGGCGCTGTCGACGATCACGGCGTCTCCCGTGCCGACGGGGCAGCGCTTCCTGACCGACGGCGTCATCACGCTGAATTCGCTGGTCGGCCGCAGTTCGCTGCTGGGTCGCACGGGCGTCTTCGTCCCCACCGCGACGCTTTCCGGCTGGCTGGCATCGGGCAGCGGTGTGGTGCTCAGCGAAGGCGTCGTCCTCAGTGAGGGTGTGGTCCTCAGCGAAGGGGTCGTCCTCAGCGAAGGCGTGGTGCTGAGCGAAGGCGTGGTGCTCAGCGAGGGTGTCGTGCTGAGCGAGGGCGTGGTGCTCAGCGAGGGTGTCGTGCTCAGCGAAGTTGCCCGCACCGGCGAACGATGATGGTTGCTGCAGGCGCCGAGCCCGGAGTGAGCTGGCCTCGGCGCGTCCATCAGGCACTGATGCCGGACTACAACCGCAAGGCGGCGGTGTATTGGTGGGCGGTGGTCTGCATCGGTGTGGTGGTGCTCGCGCACTCGTTGCGCCACGTCGTGAGCCTTTCGCCGGATGCCTGGTTGCGCGTGGTGGGCGGCACGCTGCTGGCGATGCTGGCCGGGCTGGTGCCGGTGCGGATTCCGCGTTCAACGAACTCGTTCACCGCTGGCGAGATCTTCATCTTCCTGCTGCTGCTGCTGAACGGGCCGGAGGCCGCGGCCGTGGCGTCGGCAGCGGAAGCGCTGGTCGGCGCCTGGCGCACCTCCAAGCGCTGGACCAGCCGCATCGCCAGCCCCGCGATGGCGGCCATTGCCATGTTCAGCGCCGGCACGGTGCTGCACGTCGCACTGGGCGAATTGCGCAACCATCAACTGGAGAGCGACAGCCTGATCCTGCTGGGCGCGATCCTGTTTGCGCTCGCCTACTTCGTGCTGAACACCGTGATGGCCACGGCAGTGCCACGGCTCAAGCGCAACGAGCCGCTGTCGGTCCGGGCATTCGTCGACGCATTCGGCTGGCTTGGCATCGCCTACGCGGGCAACGCCTCGGTGGCGACATTGCTGTTCCTCAGCTTCCGGCAGTCGGGCATCGTCGTCGTCGTCGCGGCCACGCCGATCATCGTGATCCTGCTGACGACCGGCCACTTCTTCTTTCGCCGCGAGGAAGCGGCCGAAGCGGTGCGCAAGGCGCGCGAGCAGCAATTGGCGCAGAAGCAGGCGCTGGAGAACGCGCGCCAGTCGGGCATGGCCGAGATCGCCACCAACGTGCTGCACAACGTGGGCAATGTGCTCAACAGCGTCAATGTGTCGGCCGAGTTGATCAGTGGCAAGGTCCGCGGTTCGGAGGCGGCTGGGCTGGCCCGCGCGGTGGCGCTGCTGGACGCGCATGCGCAGGACCTGGGCGACTACCTCACCCGCGACGCGCGCGGGCGGCTGCTGCCAGGCTATCTGAAGCAACTCTCGGTGGCGGTGGCCGAGGAGCGCCAGCAGATCCTTGACGAGCTGGCGGCGCTGACGCGCAGCGTGCGCCATATCAAGGAAATCGTGGCGACGCAGCAGTCCTACGCCGGCGCGTCCAGCATGGTCGAATCGACCCGCATCACCGACTTGATCGAAGATGCGCTGCGCATCGATACCGGTGGCATCGGCCCTCTGCGCGTGGAGCGCGAGTTCGAGGATGTGCCGGCATTGATGCTGGACAAGCACCGCACGCTGCTGATCCTGGTGAACCTGATTGGCAACGCGCGCCATGCGGTGCTGCAGGCGCCGCCCAACGTCGGGCAATGCATCGTGGTGCGGGTACGGGCGGTTGAAGGCGATCGCCTCCAGGTGGCTGTTGCCGACAACGGTTGCGGCATCGCGCCGGAGAATCTCACGCGCATCTTCGCGCACGGGTTCACGACCAAGCAGGACGGCCACGGTTTTGGCCTTCACAGTTGCGTATTGGCAGCTCAGGAGATGGGCGGTACGCTGACTGCCCACAGTGACGGCCCCGGAACCGGGGCCACCTTCACGCTTGAGCTACCCCTGACCGCTGCCACGGACACCCAGGCATGAACTCCTTCGAGAACCGTCGCGTCCTGCTGGTCGACGACATGCCGACGATCCATGCGGACTTCCGCAAGATCCTGGCGCCCGAGCTCGGCGCCGCGTCGGCGCTGGAAGCCGCCAAGGCGGCATTGTTCGGCGACGAGATCACCGCAGCTGCCCAGCCCTTCGAGCTCGACTCGGCCTACCAGGGCCAGGAAGGCCTGGCCCGCGTGGTCGAGGCGCTGGCGCAGGGCCGGCCCTATGCGGTGGCCTTCGTCGACATGCGCATGCCGCCCGGGTGGGATGGCGTGGAGACGGTCGAGCGCCTTTGGCAGGCCGACCCGAGGCTGCAGGTGGTCTTCTGCACCGCCTACTCCGACGCCTCATGGGAGGAGGTGCTGCAGCGCCTGGACACCCGCGGCCGGCTGCTCATCCTGAAGAAGCCCTTCGACAACATCGAGGTGAGCCAGCTGGCCAACGCGCTGGCTGCGAAATGGCAGGCCACGCAGCAGGCTGCCGCGCAGATCGATCAGCTGGAAGCTGCGGTGRCCGCGCGTACCACCCAGCTGACGCAGGCGAACGCGGCGCTGCAGGCGGAAATCACGGAGCGCAAGCAGCTGCAGACCCAGCTGGTGCAATCGCAGAGCCTGGCGTCCATCGGGCAGCTCGCCGCCGGGGTGGCGCACGAGATCAACAACCCGATTGGCTATGTCTTTGCGAACCACGGCACGCTGGATACCTACCGGGAACAGTTGTTCGGGCTGCTCGGCGCCTACCGCGCGGCCGAGGACCAGCTGCCCGCGAGCCTGGCCGCATCGCTTGCAGCACAGCGGGAGCAGGTGGGCCTGGACTATCTGCACGACGATATGCCGGCGCTGATCCAGGAGTCGCGCGAGGGCCTGATGCGGGTTCGCCAGATCGTGCAGGACCTGAAGGATTTCTCACGCGTCGACGCCGGGCAGGAATGGCAGCGCGTCGACCTGCACGCGGGCATCGAATCCACGCTCAACCTGGTCGCTGGCGAAGTGCAGCACAAGGCCGACCTGGTGCGGGAGTTCGGCCGGTTGCCGGACGTCGACTGCATGCCGTCGCAGATCAACCAGGTGGTACTGAACCTGGTCGTCAACGCAGCCCATGCGATCGATAGCGGGGTGCGCGGCACGATCACGCTTCGAACCGGTTGTGAAGGCGACGCGCATGTGTGGCTGGAAGTGGCCGACACGGGCTGCGGCATGCCGCAAGAAGTGCTCGGGCGCATCTTCGAGCCTTTCTACACCACCAAGCCGGTCGGCCAGGGCAGAGGGCTCGGGCTGTCCTTGTCCTACGGCATCGTGCAAAAGCACGCCGGGCGCATCGACGTGCACAGCCAGGTCGGCAGCGGCACGACGTTCCGCGTCACGCTGCCGATGCGGCGCGCCGAGGCGACGCCGGGCTGAGCGCGGTGACTGGGGCCCAGGTCGGTGCGCCGAACGGCTACTGCGCCAACCACCCCGCCAGCTTTTCCGCAATCATCAATGTCGGCGAATTCGTATTGCCGCTCGTGATCGTCGGCATCACGCTCGCGTCTGCGATGCGCAGCCCGCTCACGCCGCGCACGCGCAGCCGCGAGTCGACCACCGCGCCGGGGTCGTCCTTGCGGCCCATGCGGCAGGTGCCCACGGGGTGGAAGATGGTCGTCGCGATGTCGCCGGCCAGCCGCGCCAGTTCCTCGTCGGTCTGGAACTGCGGGCCCGGCTTGTATTCCTCCGGCTTGAAGCCGGCCAGCGCCGGCTGGGACACGATGCGGCGCGTCAGCTTCAGGCTTTCGGCCGCGACGTGCCGGTCCGCCTCGGTGGACAGGTAGTTGGGCCGGATGGCCGGCGCCACCGTCGCGTCGGGCGAGGTGGCGAGCACCGTGCCGCGGCTGGTCGGGTTGAGGTTGCAGACGCTGGCCGTGAAGGCGTTGAAGCCGTGCAGCGGTTCGCCGAAGGCATCCAGCGACAGCGGCTGCACGTGGTATTCCAGGTCGGGCCAGACCTTGTCGGGGTGGCTGCGCGTGAAGGCGCCGAGCTGGCTGGGCGCCATGCTCATCGGGCCGCTGCGGCGCAGCGCGTACTCCAGGCCGATCATGGCCTTGCCGAGCAGCGAGGCCGAGCGCGTGTTCAGCGTCTTCGCGCCGTCCACCTTGTAGACGGCACGGATCTGCAGATGGTCCTGCAGATTGGCGCCCACTCCCGGCAGGTGCTGCTCGACCGTCAGCCCCAGGCTCTGCAGCAGGTCGGCCGGGCCGAGGCCGCTGAGCTGCAGGATCTGCGGCGAGCCGATGGCGCCAGCGGCCAGGATGACCTCGCCGCCGACGTTGAGCCAGGGCTGTTCGACGCCATGAGGTGTCAGCACCTCGACGCCGCTGCAGCGCAGGCCCGTGTCATCCTTGAGCAGGCGCAGCTTGCGCACCTGGGCGCCCGTCCACAGCTCGAAGTTGGGCCGCCCAAAGGTGGTCGGCCGCAGGAAGGCCTTGGCCGTGTTCCAGCGCCAGCCCTTCTTCTGGTTGACCTCGAAATAGCCCACACCCTCGTTGTTGCCGGCGTTGAAGTCGCTCGTGGCCGGGATGCCGGCTTGGGCGGCGGCGGCGGCAAAGGCGTCGAGGATGGGCCAGCGCAGGCGTTGTTGCTCGACCCGCCACTCGCCCTTGTGGCCGTGCACGGCGGCAAAACCCTCGGGTGCGGTCTTGGGCGTGTCCAGCCGCCAGTGGTTCTCGTGCTTGCGAAAGGCGCGCAGCACGCGCTCCCAACGCCAGGTGTCATCACCTGTCGCCTCGGCCCAGTGCTCGTAGTCGCGGCTCTGGCCGCGCATATAGATCATGCCGTTGATGCTGGAGCTGCCGCCCAGCACCTTGCCACGCGGGTAGCGCAGGCTGCGGCCGTTCAGCCCGGCCTCGGCCTCGGTGTTGAAGCACCAGTCGGTGCGCGGGTTGCCGATGCAGTAGAGGTAGCCGACGGGGATGTGGATCCAGTGGTAGTCGTCCTTGCCGCCGGCCTCGATGAGCAGGATGCGCTTCTCCGGGTTGGCGCTGAGCCGGTTCGCGAGCAGGCAGCCGGCGGTGCCGGCGCCCACGATGATGTAGTCGAAACCTTGTCGGGACATTGAGGCGCTAGCTGGGCATGCGAAGGGCGAAACCCCAAGCGTACGTCACTCGGCGTTGGCGCTCCCCAGGCGGTACCAGTCCAGCTTGCGCGTCAGCGTCATCACGGTGGCGAGCACGGTGAACAACAGGATGGCGCCGATGGCCAGGGCCGCCTGCTCGCGGCTCAGCAGCACGTACAGCGCGCCGTAGAGCAACGCGATGCCACTGCCGAAGGCCGCGCCGCGCAGCCAGCCGCCCAGCATGGCCGCGGCGTATTGCGTCAGCACCGCGGCGGCCGCGCCCGAGGCGATCAGGTAGGCCACCAGGAAGGACAGGTGCTCCGACAGGCTGAGCAGCAGCAGGAAGAACAGGCTCAGCGCCAGGCCGACGAGCAGGTATTGCACCGGGTGCACGCGCCGGCCAGTCAACAGCTCCGTGAGGCCGACGGTGACGAAGGTCAGCGCGATGAACATCAGGCCGTACTTGATGGCACGGTCGCTCATGACGTAAGGGTTCACGGGGTCGATCAGGTCAACGCTCAGCGTGTCCAGGTTGCCGTTGCCGGCGATCACGTCGGCGACGCCGCCGCTGGCCAGTTCAGTGACCTGCCAACGCGCCTTGAACCCGTCGTCGCTGACGTCGCTGCCCGTGGGCAGGAAGCGCCCGCCGAAGCTCGGGTGCGGCCAGCTGGATTCCAGCGTCATGGTCGTGTCGCTGGCGGCGGGCACGAGGGCCAGGCTCTGCGTGCCGGCCAGGTCCACGACCAGCTTCAGCTCGAGGCGCTCGCCGGGAGGCGGGGTCTGAACGATGGCATGCAGGCCCGAGGGATAGGCGGCGTCCAGCGTGCCGGGCCTGACGGTCAGCGCATGACCGTCGCGCGTCAGGGTGACCTTGCGCAGGCCGCGAGCGTCCTTGGCTGAGAACATCGCGATGACGTCGCCGCATTCGACGCGGCCGCCGGCGTTGTCGGGCCTGGGTGTCAAGCCGGAGGTTTCCTCCCAGCGTGCCAGCAGGGTCAGCTTGCCGGCATAGGTGTTGACCTTGAACAGGCCGCGATGGCGGGGATCGGGGACGAGGTCGCCGCTGACCTGCAGCTGGGCAGGGGGCAGCCGATGCGCGAAGTTGCGGGTCTGGACGCCATCCTTGTAAGGCGCCCAGGTCTCGGTGCATTGGCGCAGCAGGATGGGGCCCAGCAGCGTCTGCGGTCCCGCCAGCGACTGCTCGACGTTTTGTTCGGCCTCGCGCTGCCGAGCCTGGCGCTCATGCGCGAGGCCGCGGATCTCGCCGAGCACGACGACCAGCAGCAGGGTGATGACGGCCAGGATGACCAGCTTGAGGAAGAGGGGGTGCTTGTTCATGCCGGCAGCATCGCCAGCGGTGGTGAGCAGACAACGAAGTGTGTGAAGCGAGCGTGAAGTCAGCGCGGAAGAACCAAGCTGACGCGCAGCCCGGGCTCCGCCGCCTCGAAAGCCAGCCAGCCGCCATGCAGCTCGGCCACGCGGCGCGCGATGGCCAGGCCCAGGCCCGAGCCCTTGACGAGGCTGCCGGGCCGGGCTGTCGAGAAGAAGCGTTTTCCCAACTGGGCAAACGCCGCCGTTGGCACGCCGGGGCCTCGGTCGCGCAGCGTCAGGCGTGCGGTCGTCGCCGTTGTGCTGACGGCCAGTTCGAGCATGGAGCCGTCCGGTGCGAAGTCGATGGCATTGATGAGCAGATTGCCCAGGGCCAGCTCCAGCAGCGCCGTGTCCACTTTGACGATCGCTTCCTCGCGCGCCGTCCAGGTGACGTTCAAGCCTTTCTGCGCCAGGCGTGACGCCTGCCGCTCGAGTTGACCTTCGGCCCAGTCGGCCAAGGTGATCCGCTGGCGCTCGCCCGGCCCGACCTGGGCCTCCAGCTGCGACAGTGCCAGCACGCGCTCCACCAGCGTCTGCAGCCGCGCGGTCTGGTCCAGCACCTGGGCGGCGAAGCGMTGGCGGTCGGCGGCGGGCAGCTCGTCCTGCAGCAGCTCGCCGCTGGCGCGCAGCGCGGCCAGCGGGCTCTTCAGTTCATGCGTCAGTGCGCGCACGTCGTGTTCGAGCTGCTCACGGCCTTCGAGGCGGCGGCGCATGTCGTCCATGGCATGGGCGAGATCGCCCAATTCACCTGGCATGGCCGGCGGTGCAATGGCCTGGCCAGCCTGGGCCTGCTGGGCATAGCGGCGCAGCCGCCGCACCGAGGCGACCAGCCACAGCGTCACCGTCACGCCGACGATGAGGCTGGCGGCCAGCAGTGCGGCGCCAGCCCAGAACACGCGGCGCTCGGCGCGGTCGATGAAGCGCTGCACGCTGGCCACCGGTTTGGCGACGCTGACGACGCCCAGCGTGCGGCCGTCCTTGAGGATGGGCGCCGCGACGACGAGGATGGTGCTGCGGTCGTCCGCGGAATAGCGCGTCGAGCGCGCGCCATAGTCGCCGCGCAGCGTCAGCGCCACGTCGCGCCACTGCGAGTAGTCCTGGCCCACGGCCGAGGGCTGGCCGGAGTCGAGCACGACGCGGCCGTGGGCGTCGGTCACATAGATGCGCAGGTCCAGGCTCTGCTTGCGCAAACCCCAGATCGGTACGTCGACCTCACGTTTCACATAGCGCTGCAGCCGCGCGGCCAGAGGGCTGTCGAGCTTGAGGCCGTTGGCGCCCATCTCATCGGCGGCGGTCTCGGCCATCAGATGGGCGGTGTCCACCATCAGGTCTTCCATGACCTCGCGCACGCTGGGCTTGACCTCGGCCAGGAAGACTTTCAGCAGTAGCACTGCGCTGAGGCCGGCGATCAGGAAGAAGCCGAAGAAGACTCTGAGCCCCAGCCGCACGTCAGGAACTCCGAACAAAGCCACAGAGGCACAGAGACACGGAGAAGCAGGCTTGTCCTCTGTGTCTCTGTGCCTCTGTGGCTGTGTTCATGGGCGGTTGGCGGCTGGTCATGGTTCCAATGAATAGCCCAGCCCGCGGTGCGTCTTGATGGGGTCGCGCGCCGGCGCCGCCTCGCGCAGCTTGGCGCGCAGCGTCTTGATGTGGGTGTCCACGGTGCGGTCTGTGCTCTCGGCGCTGCTGCCCCAGACGGCGTCCAGCAACGCGTCGCGGCTGTGGATGCGCTGCGGGGCACGCAGCAGATGCGTCAGCAGGCCGAGCTCCAGCTTGGTGAGGTTGAGCGGCACGCCGTCCAGGCTGACTCGCGTACCGTCGACCGTGAAGCCCAGCGTTGGCGCGGGCGCGGCCTGGGCGCGGCGCAGCAGGGCGCGCACGCGGGCGACCAGCTCGCGCGGGCTGAAAGGCTTGGCGAGGTAGTCGTCGGCGCCCAGCTCCAGGCCGAGCACGCGATCCATCTCCTCGCTGCGCGCGCTCAGCACGATGACGGGCAGGCGGGAGAGCGGGCCATTGCGCAGCTCTCGGCAAAGGTCMAGGCCGTGGCCGTCGGGCAGGCCGATGTCGAGGATGAGCAGCTCGGGCGCCGGTGCCGCGCGAAGGCGCTCGCGGGCCTCAGCCAGCCAGGCGCAGTGCTCGACGACGAAGCCCTCGCGCCGCAGCGCGAACGCGACGGTGTCCGCAATCGCCGGGTCGTCTTCCAGCAGCAGGATCAAGTGCGCCAACCCTTGGCCAAGCTCGCGACGAGCTGCGCAGCCGAACCCGGCGCACGGTTGACCGGCAGCGCCTGACCGGCCCAGAGGCTGATGAAGTCAGCCCGGCCGGCCCTGGCCGCCGCCTGGCGCATCGGTCGGCTGGCCGCGTTGGGCTGCGGGAAGGCGGGCAGGACGATGCCCTCCAGCTCCCGCGTGACGCGGTTGGCCACGCCGCGCGCCAGGCGGCCGGAGAAGGCGCGCGTCAGCGTCGAATCGGCGTCGCTCGCGGTCAGCAGGGCGGCGCGGTAGGGCGGCGACAGTGGGCATTCGTCGACCAGCAGAAAAGCCGTGCCGACCGTCACTGCGCTGGCGCCCAGCGCCTGCGCCGCCGCAACGCCGCGTGCGTCGGCGATGCCGCCGGCAGCGATGACCGGGACATCCAGCGCGTCGACGAGCTGGGGCACCAGCGCCATCGTGCCGATCAGCGCGCCTTCCGCGCTGCCCAGGAAGCCGCCGCGGTGGCCACCGCCTTCGTAGCCCTGGGCGATGACGGCATCCACGCCGCTGGCCTGCAGCAGCAGGCCTTCCGCCACCTGCGTGGCCGTGCCGAGCACGGTGAAGCCCTGTGCCTTCAACGCTGCCACGCGCGCCACGCCGGGGTCGCCCATGGCGAAGCTGATGACGGCGGGATGCGCGGCGATGGTGGCCTCAAGCTGGGTGTCGAAGTCCTCCTCGAAGCGCTCCGGCCGCGCCGGCGCTGGCAGGCCCAGTTCGGAGTGCCAGGCGGCCAGGCGGGCGAGGTAGGCGTCCAGTGCGCTGTCGTCGCGCAGCCAGGGCTGCGGGCAGAACAGGTTGATGCCGAAGGGCTGGCCGGTGCGCGCGCGGATGTCGGCGGCAATCTCGGTGATGCGTGCCGGCGTCAGGTAGGCCGCGCCGAGCTGGCCGAAGCCGCCGCCTGCGCTCACGGCGGCCACCAGCGCGGCGCTGGACGCCTCGCCGGCCATCGGCGCCATCCAGATGGGAGGCAGGTCAAACAGGCTCATGTGGTCACCCCACGGTTCGTGCGGCCAGCACCGGGAAAAGCTTGATGAGGCCGTCGGCCAGCAGCTCCACCGCCAGCGCGGCGAGGATGAGGCCCATCAGCCGCGTCATGATGTTGATGCCGGTCTGGCCCAGCACCTTGGCGATCTTGCTGGACGCGGAGAAGACCACGAAGGTGACGAGGGCGACGACAACGCCATAGCCGCAAAGCACGGCCAACTCCCACCAGACGCGCGTCTTGTCGGCGTAGATGACCATGGTGGAGATGGTGGCCGGGCCGGTCAGCAGCGGGATGGCCAGCGGCACGACGGCGATGCTGGCGCCGGCGTCGGCCTTGGTGTTGCCCTCCGACACATCCTCCTTGCGCGCCTCGGCCGGCTGGGCGTTGAGCATCTGCAGCGAGCTGATCAAGAGCAGGCAGCCGCCGCCCACCTGGAAGCTGGCCAGCGAGATGCCGAAGAACTCGATGATCTTCAGCCCGAACAGCGCGCTCAGCGCGATGACGATGCCGGCCGTGCTGGCGCTGACGAGGATGGTCTTGCGCCGCTGCGTGCGCGAAAAGGCGGACGTGAAATGGATGAAGAAGGGCACCACGCCAACCGGATTCACGATGGCCAACAGCGCGACGAGGGGCTTGTAGATGTCCATGGCGACTGATTGTGGCGGGCCCCGATGCTGTCAAGGCCGAAAAACTCAAGCCTCTGCGTGTTCGCGCAGGGTGCGCAGATAGTCCAGCCCTGCCGCGCCGCGGCAACCCCACCAGCTGAGCAGTTCGCCGTCGACCAACTGCACGCGTGCCTGCGGGCACAGCGCCTGCGCCGCGGCGATATGCGCAGCACCGAAGCGATAAGGCTCGGAGCTCAGCAGCACGCGGTCGATGTCGCGAAGCCAGGCTTCATCGCCCGCAAGCGCAGGGTAGCGGCCGGCGCCGTGCTCTCCGCCCAGCACGTCGGGCCAGGTGCGCCAGCCGACTTCGACCAGCAGCGTCGAGACATAGGTGTCGCGCGCCACCGTCATCCATGGGTCGCGCCAGATCAGGTAGAGCACGTTCTCGCCGGGCCAAGCGCGCTCACGGCAGCGCGCCAGCGCGGCGTTGAACTCAGCCGACAGCGCCGCGGCGCGTTCGTTGACGCCCGGCTGGTCGGCAAAGGCAGCGCGCAACTGCTCGAACAGCGCCAGGTTGTCCTCGGGCCGGCTCGGGTGGGTCACGATGACCTCGAGTACGAACTCCCGCAGCGCTTCGGCGGTTTCCAGCCGGTTCTCGTCCACGTTGACGATGACATGGGTGGGTGCGAGCTTTCTCAGCTTGGCCAGGTTCACGTCCTTGGTGCCACCCACCTTGGCAACGGTGGCAACCACCTCGGCGGGGTGGATGCAAAAACCGGTCCGGGCCACCAAGCGATGGCCCAGCCCCAAGGCCACCAGCGTCTCCGTCGCGCTTGGCACGAGCGACGCGATTCGGGGCGACGTCATTCCGCTTCGGTCACTGCCAGATAAACGGCACAGCAGCCGCGCAGCCAGACCAGGGTCGGCAGCACCAGGGCGATGGCGAACACGACGCCGCCGCCGATCAATGCAGCCAGGCCTAGCGCGCCGCCCTGCAGCGGCACGCCACTGGCGCCCAGGCCGCGCGGCCCCAAGCCCRTGACGCCGGCCAGCAACTGGTTGGCGGGCAGCTCCACACCCGCGCCGAGGATGGCCAGGCCGGCCACCATCCGCCCGCCGCTGACGACGACGAAGCTGACGGCCGCCGTGGCCAGCGCCGTCATCAGGTAGACGGCGGCCATCAGCAGCGCCGTTTCGGGCAGGCCGTGACGCAGGCGCTCGCGCAAAAAAACCAGCACGCCGGCGCTGCGCCGCCCCGCCCACACCGCTGGCCCCGCCAGAGGTCCGACGAGAACGACCAGGACGAAGCTGATGCCGCCCAGCACCAGCACGCCAGCCGGCAGCACGACGGCCAGCAGAGGCGCGCCGACGACCGGCCAATGCGTCGCCCACAGCAGCCCGGCGAGCACCAGGGCGGCCGCGCCGGCCAGGGCCAGGCAGGCCAACAGGGCGAGCAGCACGCGATGGCCGCTGCGCAGGGCGTCCGAGAGCGCGTCCTGGGGGTCGCGCACGGGCAGGCCGCGCGCCTGGTCCATCAGCATCAGACCCGTCGCATTGACGCTGAAAAAAGCGACAGCCAAGGCCAGCCCCACCCAGAGCGCGCTCAAGAGGCCTTGATCGCGCGCCAAGGCTGACTGGGCCATGGCCAGCAGCAGGCCGGCGGCGCAAAAACCGGCCAGCAGTGCATAGAGGGCGCGCAGATTGCGCGGCGCGTCGACGCTGGCGAGCACGCGGGTGAGGGGAACGAGCAGGCTGGTTGTCATGAATTCGGGTGGGGCGGGGCGATGGTATCGATGACGGGACCGTGATGGCTCCCAGGCGCCAGGGTTTGTGCTAGCTCTGAAAAACAACACTTGCCGGAGTGGCGTTCCGCAATCTCTTTACCCCGCCACCATAATCAATTGCCTGTGTCTGGACGCCGCACCTTCGCTTGAATGGTTCACGTAGGGTTGAAGCTCCACATGGTTTTTTGGTTTTGAGTAGAGAAGGGCTTCCCCATGGGAAACAAGCTTTATGTGGGCAATCTGGCCTACAGCGTGCGTGACGAATCGCTGCAAGAATCGTTCGGTCAATTTGGTACGGTGACCTCCGCGAAGGTCATGATGGACCGCGAGACGGGCCGTTCCAAGGGTTTTGGTTTCGTCGAAATGGGTTCGGACGCTGAGGCGCAAGCAGCCATCAACGGCATGAACGGCCAGGCCCTCGAAGGCCGCGCCATCGTCGTCAACGAGGCTCGTCCTCGTGAAGAGCGTCCGGGCGGCTTCGGCGGCGGCGGTGGCCGTTCCGGCGGTGGCGGCTTCGGTGGTGGTGGCGGCTACGGCGGCGGCGGCGGTGGTGGCCGTTCCGGCGGCGGCTACGGCGGCGGCGGTAGCAGCGGCGGTGGCGGCGGCTACGGTGGTGGTGGCGGCTACGGTGGTGGCGGCGGTGGCCGCTCCGGCGGTGGCGGCGGCTATGGCGGCGGCGGCGGTGGCCGCTCCGGCGGTGGCGGCGGCTACGGTGGTGGCGGCGGTGGCTACGGCGGCGGTGGCCGTTCCGGCGGCTATTGATCCCACAACCTCGCAAGAGATCTGAGCAAAGCGCCCTTTCGGGCGCTTTGTCTTTTCTGGTGGTGCATCTCTAGAACCCCAGCGTCGCCTTGGCGAAAACCTCGCTGGCGCGCACGGCACCCGGCTGTTCACGTGCCCGGTTCAGGCCCAGGCTGATGATGCGGCTCAGGCCCACACGGTGCTGGAACATCACCGACAGCACCCGCGCCCTGTCGTCCTGCGTAGCCAAGGTCGTGCCGGTGTCGGCGCGGCGGTTGAAGCGGGTCTGCTGCTGGATGAGCCGCAGGGAATCGCGCGGGCTCAGGTGCAAGACGACCAAGCTCTGGGCGCTGCGGTCCGTGAAGGCGCGGCGCCCGTCGGGCGCGTCAATCCAGGCCAGGCCGAAGCGCTGCTCGAACTCCAGCCACAACCCGGCGGGCAGCGGCAGGCGCATCTGGGCCTGGATCTGGGCTTGCGCGCCCAGGCCCACGCGATCGGCGTCGACATCCAGGCGCCGGCCCCATTCCACTTCGGCATCCACGTAGTTCAGCAGTTCGCCCGGGTTGGATTCGATGCCGATCAGCAGCGTGCGCGTCGCATGCAGCGGGCCGCCGCTCCGGGCGCGGTGGCTGTCCAGGCCAACGTGGCCCCAAACGCCGGTGTTGCGTGCGGCGGCGAACCAGAAGCCTGGCTGGAAGAGGCGGTCGACGACCTGGCCTGCCGCGACGCCGAGCAGCGGATCGGCCAGGGTGCGTGTCTCCTGAACTTTCAGCTGCACCTCGTGGTCGTGCATGTCGATGCCGGCGAACTCCCGTGGCCCCAGGCGCAGATAGCCGAAGGCCGACGCACGTCGAATGCCGCTCTGGTTGACGAAGCCGTTGTCATTGGCAAAGCGAGGGCTGATCTCCTCGACGTTGACGTTGGCCGCCCAGTCGGCATCCCGGTGGCGCCAGGCCGCCCAGGCGCGGTGGCCGCGTTCGCGGCTCACGCGCAGTACCTGGCCGTCGGCGTCCAGGCCCAGCGTCGTATCGGACAGCAGCAGATGGCCGCGCCATTGGTCGTTGTCGCCGGCACGCCAGACGGCGTCGCTGCCGATGACCTGGGTCGTCAGCCCCTTGCCAAAGTCGCGTAGCGACACCAGGCCCGCCAGGCCGAGGTCGCCAAGTTGCGTGCGGCCGCGCGCGAAGCTGGCCTGGGAGCCGCGTGGCTGCACGCCGCTGCGCGTCGCAAAGGCACCGGCGCGCAACACCGTTCCGCCGCCGGCGTCGCGCAGATTCAGGGCCGTGGCCTCGGCGCCAGCGCCGCGCCAGGTGGCGCGCAGGCCCCAGTCGGGGTCGGTGATGGCGCGCGTGTAGAAGGCCGCGAGGCTGCGGTTCTCGCCCGATTCGTCGGGCTGGGTCGGACCGACGACGTCGGCGCTCTCCAGGAAGAAGGGGCGCTTCTCGGGCACGCTGAGCGCAAAGCGCGTGTTGCCGGCGAGCTGGGGCGCGTCGAGTTCGACCTGGGAGAAATCGGGATTGAGCGTCGCGTCCAGCACCCAGTCAGCGCGCGGCCGCCACTTGAACTCGGCGCCCAGCGAGGCCTTGCGCGTGCGGCGGGTGCCACTCTCGTCGCTGCTGTCGCGCGTCGAGCGCACTGTCAGCTCGGGCCGAAAGCCGATGAAGCTGCGTTCGCGCACCTGTTCTACCAGATCGCCCAGGCCATCGAGCGGCTGCAGCTCGGCGATGAAGCTCAGCGCGTCCTTGTTCAGAGCCGGCGAGCTGACGTTGAGCGTACGGTCGTCGCGCGGGATGTTGCGCGCGACCATGATGCGCCAGGGTGCACCGCCGTCGTGCGGGAACCTGAGCGCCGCGATGGGCCAGCGCAGCTCGATGCTGTAGCCGTCGGGCAGGCGGGTCGCGGCGGCATGGATGTCGAAGTCTGGCGCCGAGTCCTCGGTGTCCTCTTCGGCCGCGAACAGGCCGTCCTCGACGCCGCCGGCCGCACTGACTCGCACGTACTGAGCCGTGCGGCGATGGCCGACGGGGTCGATGAAGACGGAGACGAAGTCCTGGTCGGCCTTGACCTGGTCGCGTCGGGCCAGCGGGGCGCGGATGCGACCGGGCTCGGGGTCCCAGGCGCGGATGCCAAAGATGAGGGCGTCCTCGGTGACGAGAACCTGCACCGTCGTTCGCCAGCGCGCGGCCTGCTTGTCGGCGGGCAGGAACTGCGCAAAGCGTTCGTAGACGGGCGCGCGCAGCCAGGCCGCGTCATCCAGCTGCCCGTCAATGACAGGCGTGGCTTCGCTGGCAGTCAGGCGCAGGGCGGTAGGCTGTTGAAGTTCGGGGGCGTTGCCCCAGGCGGGCAGGGCCAGGGCGCAAAGGCCCAGGGCCATGCCCGAGCCGAGAAGGCGAAAAGTCATGAATATCGTCCGAGGTCGGCCGCCGAACGGGGCCGCAGGAATCAATGGGCTGGCGACGTCAGCGGTGGACGTGCAGCAGCGAGCGGGCGGCGCTGAAACGATGTTCAGCGCGCGGGCTTAGCAGGGATGAAGCACCTTGGCCATGATGTCCTCCTCAGCTGCATCGGCAGCTCTCGGGTCGAAGGCGCGCAGTGTAGCCACGGCGCGCGGGCCGTGAACAGCCCTATTCGCTCGCCCGCTTCTTGCGCGGCCGACTGCCCAGTGCCCGGTCGTAGAGCCAGTTGGGCAATATCCGCAGCAGCTTGGCCAGTACACCCATCTGCCACGGAATGACGCGGTAGCTGACCTGGGCGCGGATGGCGCGCACGGCCTGGTCGGCGAAGTCGTCGACCTGCATCAGGAAGGGCATGCTGTAGCGGTTGCCGCGCGTCAGTGGTGTGTCGATATAGCCCGGCAGCAGGGTGACGACGCTCACACCGAAGGGGCGGCATTCGCCGCGCAGGCTTTCGCAGTAGGCGACGACGGCGGACTTGCTGGCGCTGTAGGCCCCATGCCCCGGCAGCCCACGGATGGCCGCGACGCTGGCCACGCCGACCAACGTGCCCGAGCGGCGCTCGTTCATCGCCGCGACGAAGGGGTGGAAAGTGGCGGCCAGGCCGACGTTGTTGGTCTCGAAGGTGCGGCGCATCACCTCGAGGTCGTCGAAGTGGGCCGTGTCCATGCCGATGCTGATGCCAGCGTTTGCAATGACCACATCCGGCAGTCCTTGCGCGGCGATGCACTCGCGGCCGATGCGGGCCATGGCGTCCAGGTCGGCAACGTCCGCGCCGTAGACCTTGAAGCGGGCCGCGTCGAGCTTCTGCTCGGCCGCCCAGCGTTCGACCTCGGCGGTGCGGCGCGCGACCAGTGCGAGGCGTGCGCCGTCGCGGTAGTAGCGCAGGGCCAGGGCCTGGCCGATGCCGCTGGATGCGCCAGTGATGAAGACCAGCTCGCTCATCTCGGGGCCTTGGAGATGATTTGCCCCTGCGCCCTGCCCGTGAAGTGGACCTGGCCGGTCAGGTGACGGTACTCGAAGTTCTGCGCGTGCAGCGTCGAGCTGCCCTGGCGGATGGTGACCGGCAGGTGCGAGCGCAGGATCTCGCTGTTGGACAGGGCCTGCAGGAACTCGCCGCGCACCTCGAGCTGGGCCGGCGCGTTCTCGCCGGCGCCAGGTGGCAGGCGGCGCAGGTGGACGTTGCCGAGCAGCTGCATGTCGCTGCCGTCGCCATTGCTGAGGGCGCGCTTGGCGTCGGCGATGGCCAGGCTGCCGTCCGGCCCGATGGCACGCACGCGGACCTCGTCGATCTCGACAGTGTCGGTGTCCGGGTAATGGCGCAGTTCGGCCCCGGCGATCTGCACATGCAGCCGCCCATCGGCGCCGATGCGCTGGATCTCGAAGTTGGCCATGCGGTAGTCGGGCAGATGGCGCGGTGCCGCGACCTCGCCCGGTGCGTCGATCAGCGGCGTGTTCTTCACCAGCCACCAGGTTGCGCTGGCCAGCGCGGCCATCAGCAGCAGCGGCAGGTAGTTGGACAGCAGGCTCTGCAGCCGCCACAGCATGGGCCTGGGCTTCTGGCGGCGCGGCAGCGGTGCCGGCAATGCAACCGGTGTCACGAGGCCTTGCCCCCGTCCAGCGTGTCGTGATGAGTGTTGAGCAGACGCTCGTAATGGCCGGCGGCCATCAGCAGCACATCGCAATACTCGCGCGCCGCGCCGTAGCCACCGGCGGCGCGCGTGACATGGTGGGCGATGGCCAGCACCTCGGCATGAGCGCCGGGTGGTGCGCAGGCGAAGCCGGCACGCATCATCAGCGGCAGGTCGGGCCAGTCGTCGCCCATGACGGCGACTTCGTCCCAGCTGGCGCCGAGTGCGCTGAGCAGGGGCTCGGCGGCGGCAAGCTTGTCGCGCGCGCCGTAGACGGCATGCTGCAGGTCCAGGTCGGCGACGCGGCGGCGCACGGCCAGGCTGTCGCGGCCGGTGACGATGACCGGCGTGATGCCCACCTGCTGCAGCGACTTCAGGCCGTGGCCGTCGAGCGTGTTGAAGGCCTTGAACGCTTCGCCATGCTCGCCGATGTAGATGCGGCCATCAGTCAGCACGCCGTCGACGTCGAAGATGGCCAGCTTGATCGCCAGGCCGCGGCCTTGCGCCTTGACGAGGAGCTCGGGAGGGAATTTCAGCGCTGGCTTCACGTCAGATCACCTTGGCACGCATGAGGTCGTTGATGCTGATGGCACCCAGCAGGCGCTGCTCGGCATCGACGACCAGGACGACGGTGATGCGCGCGGCTTCCATCAGGTCGGCCGCGTCCACGGCAAGGGCTTCGGCGCCGACGGTGCGCGGCTTGGCATGGGCGACCTCGGCGGCGGTCAGCGCGCGCAGGTCGCGGCCCTGCTCGACGAGGCGGCGCAGGTCGCCGTCCGTAAAGATGCCAAGGACGTGATCGTCGCTGTCGACGATCACGGCCATGCCCAGGGCCTTGGCGCTCATCTCGCGCATCAGGTCGGTGAAGCCGGTGTCGGCCGCCACGCGGGGCAGGGCGTCGCCACTGCGCATCAGGTCGCGCACGTGCGTCAGCAGCTTGCGGCCCAGAGTGCCGCCGGGGTGGGAACGGGCGAAGTCCTCTGCCTTGAAGCCGCGGGTGTCGAGCAGGGCCACGGCGAGGGCGTCGCCCAGGGCCATCTGGGCCGTGGTGCTGGCCGTGGGCGCGAGCTGCAGCGGGCAGGCCTCCTCGGTGACCGCGCTGTCGAGCACGATGTCGGCATGGGCGGCCAGGCTGGACTGCGGCCGCCCCGTCATGGCGACGATGGGAATGCCCAGGCGCTTGAGCACGGGCAGGATGGCGTTGAGCTCGTCACTCTCGCCGGAATTGGAGAGAGCCAGCACGACGTCACTGCTGGTGACCATGCCGAGGTCGCCATGGGCCGCCTCGGCGGGGTGGACGAAGAGGGCGGGCGTGCCGGTGGAGGCCAGCGTCGCGGCGATCTTGCGGCCCACGTGGCCGCTCTTGCCCATGCCCATGACGGCCACGCGGCCGCGGCAGGCCAGCATCAGCTGCACGGCGCCCGCAAAGGCGTCGCCCAGGCGGGGCGCCAGCTCGGCGAGGGCACGGGCCTCGACCTCGAGCGCCTGACGGCCGATGCGCACAGCGCGCTCGGCGGCAAAGACGGGAGAACTCATGAGGCCAGTGTAGACAAGGGCTCACGCGGGGTAACCGGCGTGGCATTCAGCCTCTTCGCGGGGCAGGTCAGAGCGCGCGTGAGACGCCAGCAAGCAGCAAGCCTGGTGGTTTCGGCGCCACCGGACAATGCCGGCCTATGCCGACCAAGCCATTAGATCGATCCGCGCGCGCCGCCTTGCCGGCCGGCGCACTGGCGCTGGCCCTGGCCCTGCTGGCGCTGCTGGCCTGGGACCTCAGCCATCTCGACCTCTGGGCGGTCCGCCTGGGCGGCGACGCCAACGGTTTCGCGCTGCGCGAGGCCTGGGTCACGCGGGTGCTGATCCACGAAGGCGGGCGGCTGGTCTCCTACCTGGCCATGGGCTTCATCGTGCTGCTCAATCTGGTGCCTCGGCTGCTGCCCGCGCTGAGCCGGCCGGAGCGGCGCTGGTGGCTGGTGACGACACTGATCTGCCTGGCCGTCATCTCGCTGATGAAGCGCTTCAGCCTGACGAGCTGCCCCTGGGATCTGGCCGAGTTTGGCGGTGTGGCCCATTACATCTCCCACTGGGTGCTGGGTGCGCATGACGGCGGTGGCGGGCACTGCTTCCCTTCCGGCCATGCGAGCGCGGCTTTCGCCTATCTCTGCGGCGGCTGGGCGCTGGCGCGGGCCTACCCGCGGGCTGCGCGCGCCTGGGTGCTGGCCTGTGTGTTGCTGGGCGTCGTCTATGGCGTGGGGCAGATGCTGCGCGGTGCGCATTACCCCAGCCACACGATGTGGACGGGCTGGATCTGCTGGGCGGTGACCGTGGCCGCCGCCCAGGTCCGGCCGTGGCGCTTCAAGCGCGGCGCCGCGGCCTGAGAGCGGCCAAGGCGGCCAGGCCCCCGAGCAGCAACAGGGCGCTCGCCGGTTCCGGCACCGGCGTGACCGCGCCGGCGTCAAACGCGACGCTGCCGCCGGAGCCGAACAGGCCCAGCAGCACCGTCTCGTCGCCGCTGAAGACGGCCGTGGCCGAGTTGGTCTTGAGGTTGAAGCTGCCCTCCACCCAGGCGCCGAAGCCGCCTTTGTTGTCCTGGGGCCGATAGCGCAGCTTCACGGTGTCGCCCGAGGTCATGGACGCGCTGGCGAAGAGTTCGCTGCCGCCGCCGCCGCCGCTGATGTGCAGGCTGCTGCCCAGGGTGTCGCTGAAGATCATCTGGAAGAAGGAGTCGTTGCGGCCGGTGGATACCTTGACCACGTCTAGCGTGACCGTCTTGACGTGCTTGCCCGTCGCGACGGCGAGGAACCACTTGGGAATCGAGACGTCGACATGCTGGGTCCAGGCCAGGTCGGAGAAGCTGGCCTTGCCGATGCCCCCGCTGCTGACCAGGGTCAGGCCCCAGGAAAAGCTTTCGATGTCGATCCAGTCCTTGTGGTCCTTGTCGGTCGATTCACCGGGAATGCCGTCGATGTGCAGGAAATAGTCGTTGGCGGCCTGGGCGAGGCCCGCCGTGGCCAGACCGATGGCGAGCACTGCCACCCGCCAGGCCTGCTTGAAACCAGAAGCCATGTCGAATCTCCTTGCGCCCGGAATGGGCGCAGAGATGCTGGGCAAGAGCGGGGGTGCCCGCCATCCCCACGATGCAAAGGGTTTCCACAGAGTCGAGGAGGGAACGGGCGTCCTAGACTCGCCGCACAGGGACCTGTTCACATGACGGGAATCGGTGCGAGAGGGACTGCGCGGGTGTACGGCTAGGCGTCGCGCTGAAGCCCGGGTTGCATGCCCGGGCGATGCGCGCAACAACGCTGTGCGCCCGCGCAGCCCCTCTCCCGCAGGGTTGCCGCCCAACAGCCCGCGCGCGGCGTTGCGAAGCCTCGCTGGGGCCTACCCCAGCTTCGTTTCGCGCCTTGCTCGCGGGCTGTTGGGTGGCAACGCATCCGACTCCCGCCATGTGAGCAGGTCCCAACACCACGGAGGAGACACCGTGCAGCGGACCGATATCTCGGACCCGGCCTATTTCCACAAGGTCGTCGATTGCCAATGGGCCTGCCCGGCGCACACGCCGGTGCCCGAATACATCCGCCTCATCGCGCAGGGGCGGCATGACGAGGCGTATTGGGTCAACTGGGTCAGCAACGTGTTCCCAGGCGTGCTGGGTCGCACCTGCGACCGGCCCTGCGAGCCGGCCTGCCGGCGTGGTCGCGTGGAAGAAAAGCAGGCAGCCAAGCCCGAGCCCGTCGCCATCTGCCGATTGAAGCGCGTGGCGGCGGACAACAAGAGCGACGGGTTCCGCGCCATGATCCCCAAGCCCGCCGCGCGCAAGAACAAGCGCGTGGCCTGCGTCGGTGCCGGGCCGGCGTCGCTGGCGGTGGCGCGTGACCTGGCGTTGGAGGGTTATGCGGTCACCGTCTTCGACGGGGAAGCCAAGCCCGGCGGCTTCATCCGCACGCAGATCCCGCGCTTCAGGCTGCCGGAGCGCGTCATCGACGAGGAGTGCGGCTACATCCTCGGCCTGGGTGTCGAGTGGCGCGCCGGGCAGCGCATCGAGTCGATGAAGGCACTGCTGGCCGAGGGCTGGGACGCCGTGTTCGTCGGCTGCGGCGCACCCCGCGGGCGCGACCTGCCCTTGCCAGGGCGCCAGGAGGCCACCGAGCAGATCCACATCGGCATCGATTGGCTGGCCAGCGTGTCGTTTGGCCATGTCACCAGCGTGGCGCCGCGTGTCATCGTGCTGGGCGGTGGCAACACGGCCATGGACTGCTGCCGCTCGGCGCGGCGCCTGGGCGCCTCGTCGGTCACGGTGACCGTGCGCAGCGGCTATGCGCAGATGAAGGCCTCGCCCTGGGAGAAGGAGGACGCCGAGCATGAAGGCATCCCCATCCTCGATTTCCATGTGCCCCTGGCCTTCGAGCATGTCGGCGGCAAGTTGACCGGCATGCGCTTCAAGAAGGCGCAGACAGGTGAGGAGATCGTCATCCCCTGCGATGAGGTGCTGATCGCCGTCGGCCAGGAGAACAGCTTCCCGTGGATCGAGCGCGACTCGGGCATCGACTTCGACGAGCACGGGCTGCCAGTGCTGAACGCGCAGACCTTCCAGTCTTCGCTGCCCCATGTCTTCTTCGGCGGCGACGCGGCCTTCGGCCCGAAGAACATCATCACCGCCGTCGCTCACGGCCATGAGGCGGCCGTCAGCATCGACCGCCTGCTGCACGGCGAGCCGGTCACGCAGCGCCCGCCGCCGCACGTCAACCTCGTGTCCCAGAAGATGGGCATCCACGAGTGGAGCTACGACAACGCGATCACCAACGACTTGCGCAGCAAGGTGCCCTGGACGGCTGCCAACATCGCGCTGGCCAGCATCAAGGTCGAGGTGGAATTGGGCTTCGACGCCGCCACGGCCTTCAAGGAGGCCCAGCGCTGCCTGAACTGCGACGTGCAGACGGTGTTCGCGCCAAAGCTCTGCATCGAGTGCGATGCCTGCGTGGACATCTGCCCGATGGACTGCATCACCTTCACCGAGGGCGGCGACGATCTGCGTGAGCGGCTCAAGGCGCCGGCGCTGAACCTGATGCAGGACGTCTATGTCGAGGGCGGTCTCAAGACTGGCCGCGTGATGGCCAAGGACGAGGACGTCTGCCTGCACTGCGGCCTGTGCGCCGAGCGCTGTCCGACCGGGGCCTGGGACATGCAGAAGTTCCTGCTGGTTACTGCGAAAGCGGGTGCGGCTTGCCGTGATACCGCGACGCGCAAGGAGGTGGTATGACGACGACCCCCACGCGCGCTTCGCGCACTGCCCCCCGAGGGGGCTCGGCCTCCCTAGGGGCGGCCCGTCGGGAGGCCGCATGAGCCGCATCGAAGCCGTCAACGACTTCGTCGTCAAGTTCGCCAACGTCAACGGTTCGGGCTCGGCCTCGGCCAACGAGTTGTTCGCGCGTGCCATCCTGCGCATGGGCGTGCCGGTCAGCCCGCGCAACATCTTCCCGAGCAATATCCAGGGCCTGCCGACCTGGTACGAGGTGCGCGTCTGCGAGGCCGGCTGGCTGGGCCGGCGCGGCGGCGTGGACCTGATGGTGGCCATGAACCCGCAGACCTGGGCCCAGGACCTGGCCGAGATCCAGCCTGGCGGCTATCTGTTCTACGACAGCACCAAGCCCATGCCGGCCAGCGCCTTCCGGCCCGACATCCACGTCATCGGCATGCCGGCCACGGCCATCTGCAACGCGACCTACGACGTGCCGCGCGAACGCACGCTGTTCAAGAACATCCTCGTGCTCGGCGCCTTGAGCGAGTTGATGGGCATCGAAGCCGCTGTCATCGAGAAGCTGTTTGCCGAGCAGTACAAGGGCAAGGAGAGGCTGCTGGACTCCAATGTGCGCGCCCTGCATGCGGGAGCTGAGTTCGCGCGCGACCATCTGTCGGTGCAGCCTTTCGGGCTCAAGGTCAAGACGGCCGATGCGGTCGGCGACAAGATCTTCATTGAGGGCAATGCGGCGACAGCCCTGGGCTGCGTCTACGGCGGCGCCACCGTTTGCGCCTGGTACCCGATCACGCCGTCGTCCTCGGTCGCCGAAGCCTTCGAGAAATACGCAACCAAGTTCCGCACCGACCCCGAGACCGGCGAAAAGCGTTACGCCATCGTGCAGGCCGAGGACGAGATCGCCTCCATCGGCATCATCACCGGCGCCGGCTGGAACGGCGCGCGCGCCTTCACCTGCACGTCCGGCCCCGGCGTGTCGCTGATGACGGAGTTCCTGGGCCTGGCCTATTTCGCCGAGATTCCCTTCGTCGTCATCGACGTGCAGCGCGGTGGCCCCAGCACCGGCATGCCCACGCGCACCCAGCAGGCCGACCTGCTCTCCAGCGCCTACGCCTCGCACGGCGACACCCAGCATGTGTTGCTGCTGCCCGAGGACCCGCGCGAGTGCTTCGAGTTCGCGGCCGATGCGCTGGACCTGGCCGAGCGCCTGCAGACGCCCGTCTTCCTGATGGGCGACCTCGACATCGGCATGAACCAGCGCCTGTGTGCGCCGCTCGAATGGAACGACGAACGCCGCTACGACCGCGGCAAGGTCATGACGGCCGAGCAGCTGGACGCCGGCAAGGAGTTTGCGCGCTACAAGGACGTCGACGGCGACGGCATCCCCTGGCGCACCCTGCCCGGCACGCACGCCAGCAAGGGCGCCTACTTCACGCGCGGCACGACGAGGAACGAGCAGGCCCTCTACTCCGAGCGCGGTGACGACTACATCCGCAACGTCGAGCGCCTGCGCGCCAAGTTCGCCACCGCCGCGTTGCTGGCGCCTCAGCCGCTGGTGCGCGCCGCCGCGCAGAAGACCAGCGTCGGCGTTCTCTATTTCGGCTCCACTTCGCCAGCCATGGATGAGGCGCTGGTGACGCTGGCCGAGGCTGGCATCCATATCGACGCGATGAGGCTGCGTGCCTACCCCTTCCCGCCGTCGGTGGCCGAGTTCATCGCCGCGCATGGCGCCGTCTTCGTCGTCGAGCAGAACCGCGATGCGCAGATGCGCCGCATGCTGGTCAACGAGCTGGAGGTGGCGCCGGCTCACCTCACGCCGGTGCTGCACTACGACGGCACGCCGATCACGGCCCGCTTCATCATCGACGCGATCACGCGTCATGTGCATGCGCTGGCCACGGCGCCGAGGAGTGCCGCATGACCTATCTTGCGAAGCCCAAGCTGCACCATCCCAGCCTGACCAAGAACGCGGTCGGCTACACGCGCCGCGACTACGAAGGCAAGGTCTCGACGCTGTGCGCCGGCTGCGGCCACGACTCCATCTCCGGCGCCATCGTGCAGGCCTGCTGGCAGCTCGACATCGAGCCGCACCGCGTCGCCAAGCTCAGCGGCATCGGCTGCTCAAGCAAGACGCCCGACTACTTCCTCGGTGCCAGCCACGGCTTCAACACCGTGCATGGGCGCATGCCCAGCGTGCTGACCGGCGCCTACCTCGCCAACCGCGAGCTGCTGTATCTGGGCGTCTCCGGTGACGGCGACTCGGCCTCCATCGGCCTGGGCCAGTTCGCGCACGCCATGCGGCGCGGCGTGCGCATGGTCTACATCGTCGAGAACAATGGCGTCTATGGCCTCACCAAGGGCCAGTTCAGCGCCACGGCCGATAAAGGCTCGGTCGCCAAGAAGGGCGCAACCAACAACGACACCGCCATCGACCTCGCGGCCCTCGCGTTGCAGCTCGGCGCCACCTTCGTCGCGCGCAGCTTCTCGGGCGACAAGACCCAGCTCGTGCCCCTCATTGAAGGCGCCATGCGCCACGGCGGCGCGGCCTTCATCGACGTCATCAGCCCCTGCGTGGCCTTCAACAACCACGCCGGCTCGACGCGCAGTTATGACCATGTCCGCGACCACAACGAGGCGCTGAACCGCATCGACTTCATCGACCTGGCCGAAGAGCAGGTCGTCGAGCACTCGCCCGATGTCATCGATGTGCCGCAGGCCGATGGCAGCACGCTGCGGCTGCGCAAGATGGCGCCCGACTACGACCCCACCGACCGCCTGAACGCGATGCATGCGATGCAACTCCATGCCGCAGCCGGCGAGATTGCCACTGGCCTGCTCTATGTCGACCCGGCGGCCAGGGATTGGCACGCTGCCCAGCGCACGGCCACGGTGCCTTTGAACACCCTGGGCGAAGCAGCACTTTGCCCGGGCGCCGCCGCCCTCGCCAAGATCAACGCCAGCCTGCGATAGCAGGCGCGGGCCGTCCTCGTGCCCGCGGCGAGTGTGATGACCGGATGATCCCAAGGTGGGTCACTCGGGTCAATCCGGACAGTGTTTCCCTTGATCGAAGTCTTGCCGCCAGCGCCTAGTCTTGACGCGCTTGGGCGTTTTGCAAAATTCATTGACAGGGACTTTCAGTCCGTGGAGACCTTCTGGCCTCTGCCGTAGTCGCTTCCCTCTTCGGGGGCGCGTTCCCCCGGGGCTTGGACGCCCCGGTGTTAACGGGTTGGGTAGCAGGGTGCACTCGCCACGCTTTGCGCATGCACAGCCGTTTGGAGCCTCCAACTGGGAGGCGCTGTGCAGAAAGGATGCCTTTATGGCAAAGCAGCAACGACGTCCAAGCCGTCGGCGAGCGTTGAAAGACACCCTCTGGGCGAAGCTGGAGCTGGCTTTGAGAGCCACCGCCAGTGTGGTCTGGCTCATCAAGACCTTCTGGGGGGTCTGATGGGAATGTCTTCAACACCCCTGTTTTCTCAGCATCAATGAAGCGTCCTTATCTTTCCAATCAAAGTCCGCTGTACTGTCTTGAAAGCCGAAAACGGCTGGCTGGCGAAATACTGGGACTGTCGCTGCCGAAGTTGGAAGGCCTTGCGGCGCGGGCGAACAATTACCGTGAATGCACCCGCGTCACGGGTGGCAAACAGCGAACGGTTCATGTTCCGATGCCGTTGCTTCTCGCGGTCCATCGGCGCCTTGCAGTGCTGCTGAATCGAATAGCCGTGCCGCATTACCTGCAGTCCGGGCAGACACATCGATCGCATCTGACAAACGCGCGTGCGCATGAGACGGCGCGCAACATCGCGAAGCTGGATATTCGCCACTTCTATCCCTCGATCACGAAGGACAGAGTCTGGCATTTCTTCGTCGATGGGATGCTGTGTTCCCGAGATGTGGCATCGCTGCTTGCAAGGCTTTTTACGCATCAAGGCAGCGCTCCCATCGGCAGCCCGGTCAGTCAGGTGCTTGCATTTCACGTGGTTCGGCCAATGCTGGATGAATTGCAGGAACTTGCGTCGCGGCACAGGCTCCGCTTCACGTGCTATGTGGACGATCTGACGTTCTCGGGTGATGGCGCGGATCATGGCTTCCTCGCGCTGGCCGGTGATGTCGTGCGGAGGCATGGTTTCCTTCCTCATGCAGAAGCCTGCTACGGACCGGGCGAGGACAAGCTCGTCACGGGCGTGATGTTGACGCGCGACGGGCTGCGGGTTCCTGCGCCTCAGCTGCGCCGCATCGACGCGGCGCGTCAGGAACTGCTATTGGCCGAGGGAAATGAGTCGCGTCGTGTATTGCTGTCTCGCCTGATCGGGCATCTCGCCGCGGCAGCCAGCGTCGACGATAGCTTTCGGCCGGAGTTGAGCAGCCGCTGTTTTGCGGCACGCAAGCTCGCTGCAGCCCTGCCCGCCCGACCATCGCCGTCAGACAGCAAAGTCGCGAGTGTTGTTCCCCGTTTGCGCCCTATGAGGCTGAGCTACGGCGTCGGGACGTGATGCGGGTGTGTTGCAAGGCCTGAGATGATGCGCAGACTATGCGCGCATATCCCTTCATCCTCCTTGCCACTGCCCTCGTCCTGACCGCTTGTGCCAGCTCCAACCAGGACAAGGTCGCCACCGCCGCGACCACGCCACTCAGCGACCTCAATGTCGTTCGCGCCGACATCCCCGAGGTGCTGAAGACCGCGGCCGCGGCGCCCTACGCGACGCCCGTTGACGCCAGCTGTGGCGGCCTGGCGGCCGGCATCCGTGCGCTGGACGAAGTGCTCGGCCCTGACCTCGATGCCCCTCACACCAGTGGCAATCCCGGCCTGCTAGATCGGGGCGGAGATGCCGCCACCGGTGCGCTGCAGCGCACGGCCGAGGGGGTCATTCCTTTCCGCGGCTGGGTGCGCAAGCTCAGCGGCGCCGAGCGCTACGCGCATCAAGTCAGCGCGGCCATCACCGCCGGCGGCGTGAGGCGCGGCTATCTTCGTGGGCTTTCGGCCGCCAAGGCCTGCACGGCGAAGCCGGCTTGAGCGCCTAGCGCTCCATCTTCACGGGCGCCATGTCGCGGATGTAGAAGACGCCGTCCCATTGCGCACCCAGGCCAATGCCGGTGCCCAGAGGGATGCTGTAGCCGAACTCCATGCCGCGCGCCGGCAGGCCGATCTTGAGCTTCTTCGGCGCATTGAGGAAGGCGAAGCCGGCCGGATCACTGGCCAGGGCGGACTCGAGGCTGCGCGGATAGGCCGGCGGGATTGCCTGCACCTCGCCCGAGGCGAACTCCATGAAGCGCCCCTGCAGCGCGGTGGTGTTCAGCACGTAGTAGTCGCGGMCCAGCTTCTGGCCGAGGATGTCGCCGGCATAGCGATGGCTGTCGTCGAACTTCACGCCGCGCGCCACGTGGATGGTGTGGGCCCAGATGACGGCCTTGCGGCCCGGGTAGACGTGCTGCAGCTGCCACAGCACGTTGTCGGCCATCTCGTGGTCGCGCAAGTATTCGCCGTGCCAGAAGTTGGCCGCCTGGGCCTGCAATCCGGCCAGGCTGCGGCACAGCAACTCGTCGCCGCCGGGCTTGCACAGCGCGGCCTTCAGACGCGTGGCCACCGCGTCGAAGGTCTTCGCGTCGTTGCTTGATGGTGGCGTGCGGTCCATCTGCATCAGCTTGTCGGCGAGGCGTTCGAACACCGGCCAGTCGCTGGCATCGCCTTGCAGCCTGGCGCGCAGTCGTGGCGGCAGCTCGCTGCGGCTTAGAGCCCCGCTGAGCTGGCTGTCGATGCCAGACAGCAGCATGGGCTTGGGACCGGCCTGCGCCTCGTCCAGATAGCGCAGCAGCGTGCGGCCGGCGTCGCTCTTGGAGTACATGTAGAAGACATTGCCCGGCGCCAGCGCATCGAGCTGCTCACCGCGCTGCATGGCCTGCTGCAGCAGCGCCACGTCGAAGACGCCGCTCTCCAGCAGCAGCACGTCGAAGCCTTTCTGCTCATGCAGATAGCGCACCAGCCGCGTCTTGAGCTCGAACTCCTGGCGGCCGCCATGCGTCTGCTCACCCAGGGCCACGACGCGGGCATGGCCGATGGCGTCGCCAAAGGCCTGCAGCTGCGCATCGGTCAGCTCTGCCGGTGAGTTCGCGGCCATGGGTTTCATCCGGGCGCGCACCCAGTCCATCGAGCCGTCTTCGGCCGCCCGGGCACTCGTCACCATCATCGTCAGCGCGGCCAGCGCCAGCCATTTCCTGCTCATCGCCACTCCTTCTGTGGCGGGCAGGATAGCCACTCGCAACTGGTATCTGGCTCCTCAGGACAGGCCCAAGCTGGGCTCCTGGTCGGCCTCGTCCACGGGCCGCGCTGGTATGGTCGCCAGCGCCAGCTCGGCGCTGTTCAGCGCCCCTTCGATGAAGCCCTGGTAGTCCGAATAGGCCTCGCCGACGATGTGCAAGTTGCGCGCGCCGCTGCCGAAATCGAAGGCCTTGAAGGCGTCCATGACCTTCCACGAGCGCACGCCCGGCTGCCATCCGTGGTTGGCCGCGCCGTAGGGCGCGCGGGCCCAGTCGCGGATGCCATACGTGATGATGCTGTTGCGGATGTACTGGCTGGTCTCGGCCAGGCTCAGGTCGCCAAAGACGCGCCGTGCGTTGTCGGTCAACTTCAAGGCCGACTCGGCATTCGCATCCGCCGCCCGCTTCACGTCGCGGGCCACGAAGAGGGTGAAGGCATCGACGATGCGCGCGTTCTGGTCCACCTCGGCGCGGTCGTGGCGGTCGCCGTCGATGACGTAGTGGCGCCAGAACTCGGTGGACGGGCGGTCCATATAGAGCAGCACCATGCCGTGGCCGTCGGCGTCGGCCTCGGGGGCGCGGCGGAAGTAGTGGATCTCGCGCGTCGGCATGCAATTGGCGTATTGCTGTGGCGCCTGGCCATAGCTCCACCACGGCGTGTTGCAGACGAAGAAGACCTTCAGCATCGGAAAGCCATTGACGCAGTCCAGCTGCGAGCCGATGTGTTCGGGCAGGTGGCGCGTCAGCTTGAGCAGCGGCAGCCGCGGCAGCGCGAGGATGAGCCGCTCGGCACGCAGCGTGAGAGCGCCGTTCTGCGTCGCCACGTCCAGGGCCAGCGTCGGCTTGCCCAGCTCCACGGGGCGCACGCCCATCAGCTTGTGGCCGCCGGCCAGCGTCACGTTGGCATGGCCGCGCAGCCGTGTGAGCAGCCCTTCGGTCAACTTGGCCGAACCGCCCTCGATGCTGGCGAGCTGCTGGCCCACGGTCTTGAGCGCGCGCAGCCACCAGATGATCCATTCCGCCGCGTTCAGGTTCTCCGGGATCATGTGATAGAAAGTTCCGGTGTCGCGCAGCTTCACCAGCGCCCGGTGGCTCAGGATGCCCTGGGCCGACAGCGCGTTCCAGAAGCCCATGTCCCACAGCGGCTGGCCGTGCAGCTGGGCGTGCTTGCGCAGCCGCATGTAGTCGCCTTCCGTCAGCGCATCGATCCAGGCCTGGTCATCGGGCGCACGACCCATGATGAGCATGATGCCGCGCTTGAGCAGCTGCAGCGAGTTCAGGCCGCGCTCGGCCTCGGGCAGGTCGGTGTCATCGGTGCTGACTTGATCCGATGAGGGGCCGGAGAAGTCGAGCAGGCCCACGCCGAGCTCGGCGCACAGGGCAGCGAAACGCGGCTGCAGCGTCGGCTCGAAGCGCATCGGCCCGTACTCGGCGATGAAGCCGTCCATGTCCTCGGTCTCGATGCGTCCGCCCCAGCGGTCGGCTGCGGCTTCGAGCACGAGGATGCGGTGGCCCGCGTCGGCCAGGCGCAGCGCGCAATACAGGCCCGACACGCCGCCGCCGGCGATGACGATGTCATAGGTCGTCATGGGAATGCTCCACTTGTATGTACAACTGGGGCGGGAGCATATCGGAGGCGGCGCCGCGGCTACCACCGCGGCCCGTTTGCTGTGAGCGCGATCCCTGGATCCACGAAGGCGACGCGGAGACCCTCATGCCCAGTGCGATGTGACGGTCTATCGCGGCCTTCTACGCCCGTGGCTTCAAGCGCGTCAGGGGCTATGCGATGGCGCCGGTGCCGCTGTGGCGGGCAGTGAGAGCGGCGGAGAGTTCTATTCGAAGCCCCTGATTCAGGGCCTTCTCCGGGCGCCACTGAGTCCCGCACGCTAGCTGACGGCAAGCGAGACAGAAGGCAACGATTGCCCTGTCACGCCGCACCATCGAGCCGGATGCGCTACGCCGCCGCGGGCGGCCCGAACCAGGTGGTCAGTGCGTCGACGAGCCCGACCCGAGGTGTGTTTCCGACCCAAGCAACATGGCCGTCGGGTCGAATCAACACCGCGTCGGGCGCAGTGACCACCCCGACTGCCGGAAGCTCCCACGTACCTATGTACTTTGCGTCGACCAGCCGAACCCGATCTGCCCAGGCAGCGATGTCAAAGCTCCCGGGCTCACCGACGTTGAGCAGCACCGGTCGGGCACCATGCAGCAGGGAAAAGACGCGCAGCGGGCCGATCGCGGAGACCAAGTCGAGATCGGGCATGCGGCGTCCGAGCAGGGGGTGGCCCTTGCCAAGGTCATAGTGGATGCCCAGGCCGGACATCTCCGCAGCGACTCGCTTGCGCGGCTCCTCCATCTTGAGGAGCTCGCCCACGATGCCGCGCACGGCCAGCGTGCGATCGTCCTCGCGGTGCAGCGCAACTTGCGCCATCGTGGTCTTGAGCACGCGAGCGCCAACCGGGTGGCGCTCGGCGTGATACGTGTCGAGCAGCTTGTCCGGTGACGTGCCCTTGATCACCTGTGCCAGCTTCCACCCGAGGTTCACCGCATCCTGCAGGCCCGTATTGAGCCCCAGCCCGCCGATCGGCGAGTGAATGTGCGCGGCATCGCCGGCGAGCAACACGCGTCCCCTGCGATACGCCGTAGCCTGCCGCGTCATGTCCGTGAACCTGGAGATCCAGGTTGGGCTGTGGACGCCGTAGTCGGTGCCGCACGCGGCGATGAGCAGTTCCTTGAGATCGCGCAGCGTCGGTTCGGTGGCTGCATTCGTGTTCGGTTCGGTCACCATGACGCCGATGGGGCCGACGTCCTTGTATTTGATTTCTCCGCCTTTGATCTCGTATTCCGACCGGCTGAAGGCGTGCGTGCCCGCGAGCGACCGATGCACGCCGTACGGCGGCTTCTCCGTCATCTCCACTTCCGCGAGGACGTTGCTTGTCGTCGCATCCCAGCCCGCGAAGTCGATGCCCGCCATCTTGCGTACGAGGCTGCGCCCACCGTCGCACCCGATGAGATATTGCGCCCTCAGTGACCGACCGTCTGCGAGGGCGACGTCGACAGCCGCGTCGTGCTGCACGAAGCCCGTAAGTTCTCGGCCGTAGAGGATGGGCACCTTGAGCTCGGTGACCCAGTCGGCGAGGATGCGCTCGATGTGCTTCTGCCGCAGCGCAAGCCCATAGTTGTGGCGGGTCGGGAAGTCGCTGATGTCCAAACGGGTGACGGCGAAGCCCGTGACCTGCGCGATTTGCCCCGCCGAGAGGAATCGATCTGCGATGCCGCGCTGGTCGAGCACTTCAATGGTGCGCGAGGAGAGCCCTTGGGCACGCGCGCCGGAGAGTTCTTGGTTGGGCCGGCGTTCGACGACGGCGACGTCCACCCCTGCCAGTGCCAATTCGCCCGCCAACATCAGCCCTGTCGGGCCCGCGCCGGCGATCACCACCGCATGCTCGGTCATCGCTCGTGTGCTCCAAGATAAAGCATAGGCCGGCTCAGTCGAAAGCAATCCTGGCTGCTGCTTCGCACCGGCCGCATCCTGCCGGATCTCTGCGGGGCTGGACCTTTGCATCGAAACCGTTCTTCAGCTCGCCGTCGAGACAAGTTCGACAACTCGTCAGCGACCGCCGCCGGAACATAGCTCAGAATTTCCCAGCGCCTTGACGCTGAAGTGTCTCCATGTCTGCAGGCAACTCCAACGGTCCGGCCCGCCATCACGACGTCAGGAACGAAGCTGAGAGCCTCCCGACTGCATCGGTCGCAAGGATGTTGTAGTGGCTGGCCCCAGGCACGATGGCCAGTTGGGCAGGCGCGCGCTGCGAGCCATCCAGTCCGGCATCGCGCTGCCCACCGCCGAGCAGCTTGTAGAACTCGACGATGTGCTCCGGCCGCATGGCGTCTGCGTCGGCAAAGATGAGCATCGTCGGTGCCTTGATGCCGGCGACCGCGGCCGACCAGTCGTAGTCGTGACTTTCCATCTCGGCGATGCGGCGCATCAGCTGTTCCCAGTCGACCTCCGGGTAGAGCTTGCCCATCGGCGACTGCTTGAGATGGCCGCCGATCATGGGCGCATTGGTGGCCATCTGGTCGAAGGCGGCGAGCACTTCGGGGAACCAGGCCGAGCGCTTCATGGCTTGGGAAACGACGACCAGGCGGTCGACCAGGGAGGGGTGGCGAATCGCGAGCTGCAGTGCCACGCCCCCGCCGAGCGAATAGCCCATCACCGCAGCCTTCTTCAGGCCGAGGTGCTCGATCAGGGCCGCAACATCATCGGCAAGCGTCTCGAAGCGCAGCGGCCGGTCAACGTCGCGGGTGTGTCCGTGGCCTTGCATGTGCACGGCGATGACCTGATGCGAGGCGGCCAGAAGAGGCAGATTGGCGCCGAAGGCCTCGCTGGCGGCAACACCGCCATGCAGCAGCACCAGCGGCTTGCCGTTGCCGTGCACCTCGTAGTAGATCTTCTGGCCGTGGATCGAGGCGTAGGCGGTCTTGGGGCTCTGCGATGTCATGGTCGTTGCTCCTGATGCGAGGGTGGTGGGGGCCGCCGGAGTGACGGCGGAAAAAGCCCTTGCCGGCAGTGCGGCGGCGGCCAAGGCGGTGAGAAAGCGGCGTCTTTCGAACATGAAGCTCTCCTTTGGGTCGTCGAAGGCGCGAGCCGACCCCGGCGGCTCACGGAGGCCGCCAGACAGGCAATGCGCGGAAGTGGGGAAGCGCTAGGTCTTGCGCCGGGCGCCAACGCGTGAGCCGCGCTGCGCCGGTGCGGCCTTGGGGGGCGCCTGTGGCTTGTTGAAGGTCAGTTCGAGGTAGCGGCGCAGATGGTCCAGACAATCGGCTGCAACCGCCGGGTCATGCTGCGACTTGGCCAGCACGAAGGCGCCTTGCACGACGGCCTGGGTGAACATCGCCAGGCTGTGTGCGCTCCACTCGGCTTGCGGTGCGTGAGATGCCTTTGCCGCTTCGATGTCCGGCTCCAGAGTCGCGGCGTGCTCCTGGATGTGCTGGCCGCTGGCTTCGCTCAGATGCGGATGCGTCGAGTACGTTTCCTGCGCCAGCATGCCAAGCAGGCAGGTGAACGCGGCCAGGTCGCCTTGCATCGCGCCACGGCGGAAGTCCACATAGGCCAGCAGCCGCGCCAGCGGGTCGGGTTCGTCTCGGAAGGCCGCACGCGAGAACATCAGGTCGGCCTTGGCCGAGAAGCGCTCGGCCGCCGCCATGGCGAGGTCTTCCTTGCTCGCGAAGTGGTGGAAGAAGCTGCCCTTCGTGAGGCCCGTGGCTTCGCAGACGTCTTCCACGCGCATCGCCGCGTAGCCCTTGATGCGGATCAGATTCACCGCCGCATCCAACAAACGCTCTCTCGAAGTCGTTGCCATCGCACGCCCTCCTGCATACCGGTTGGTATGTAATCTACATACCAACCGGTATGGAGTCAAGCGGCGATGAAAACCTGTTGTCGTCTGGCTGATGACTTGTTCTCCAAGCGCTAGAGCAGGTGTTCGAGGCGAATCGGGAGATCGCGCAGGCGGCGGCCGGTCGCATGGAACACCGCGTTCGCAATCGCTGCGGCGGTGCCCACCGTCCCCAGCATGCCAATGCCCTTGATGCCACCGGCGAGGTGAGGGTCGTCTTCTTCGACGATGTGAATGTCGAAGCGCGGCATATCGGCGTGGACGGGCACGAGGTAGTCGCTCAAGCTGGTGTTGACGACGCGACCCGACGCCTGGTCCATCAGCGTGGCCTCGTGCAGCGCCATCCCGATCCCGCCGACGAGCCCGCCGACGTACTGGCTGCGCGCAAGCATCGGGTTCAATATCCGGCCCGCCGCGTACGCCGCTGTGATCCGGGTGACACGTACGGTGCCCAGCGTCGCATCGACGTGAACTTCGGCGAAAACCGCGCCGAAGCCATAGGCGCTGTAGGCCGGCCGCTCGGCAGGCGCGGTCCGGGCATGGACCTGCAGTCCTTGCCCGGCGGGGGTGGCCGCCCAGGCGGCGAGTGTTTGCCGGCGATTGTCGATGCGGCTGTGCAGCAGCCCTTCCACGAGCGTGACCTGATCGCTCGCAAGGCCGTACAAGGGCGAATCGGGATCGGCCACCACGTTCGCGAGGATGCGCTTCTTCAGCCCACGGGCCGCCTCTTCCACCGCCGGGGTGAAGCTGGCTGTCGCGATGGAGCCACCGGAGTACGGGCCTTCGGGCAGATCGGTGTCACCGAGTTCGACTTGCACGGCAGCGAGCGGTACGCCCACCGCTTCCGCGGCAATTTGCGCGAGCACCGTCAACGTGCCGGTGCCAATGTCCTGCGTGCCGCACCGCACACACACCACGCCTTCGCGGCTCAAGCCGACGCTGGCTTCGCACGCCATGCGAAACACCGGGTACAGCGCGGACGCCATGCCCCAGCCGACCCACGAATGATTTTGCTGCCACTGCTGCGGCTTGCGCGGGCGACGCGACCACCCGAAGGCATCGGCTGCGACGCGCAGACATGTCTCCAGGCCGTTGCTGGACCAGGGCAGGTCGGTGTGCATGTCGCGCTCGGCGAGGTTGCGCAAACGCAGTTCGAGCGGATCGATGTCGAGTCGGTGGGCCAACTCGTCGAGCGCCGATTCGAGCGCAAAGCTTCCAGGGCCTTCTCCCGGGGCGCGCATCGGGTTCGGCTGCGGTGCATTCACGCGCACCAGGCGCTGCGTGGTCGCCACATGGGCGCAGCCGTACAGCACCCGACTCGGGGTCGCGACTGGATCGAGGTGTTCTGCGAATGTCGACGTCTGCGCAAGCGCGTCGTGCACGATGGCACGCAGACGGCCATCGGCATCCATGCCGATCTTCAGGTCCTGCACCGTCTCCTGCCGCCTGCCGACTACACAGAACATTTGTGCACGCGTCAGCTCCAACCGAACAGGTCGCTGCACGTGCCGCGCCGCCATGACTCCCAACACCAGCGCCGGAAACCACGCGCGACCCTTGGATCCGAAGCCACCCCCGACGTACTGGGCGACGACGCGCACCCGCTCCGGCGGCAAATCAAAACAATGCGCAAGAATGCGTCGCGAGCCGAACACCGCCTGGGTGGAGGTGTGCACCGTGAGGCGGCCCTGCTCCCAATGGGTGACGACGGCGTGCGGTTCGAGCGGAAGGTGGTTGTGCGTCGGCGTGGTGTAGCGCTGCGCGAGGACGTGCGCAGCTTGCGTCAACTCGCGTTCGGGCTCGCCGCGGCGGCTGTCCACAGCCACACCGCCGGCCGCCTCTTTGGGTGAAACCACTTCGCCGAGCGCGGCGTTCATCGCGGTGATGGCCGGTGCCGGTTCGATATCGACTTTCACGGCCGCAGCGGCGCGCAGCGCCTGCTGCGGCGACTCAGCGATCACCAGCGCAACGGGCTGCCCGGCGAAATGAACGGTCGCGTCCTGCAGCAGCGCAAGAAAACCGCCATTGCGGACCCTCGGCGCGTTTGCGTGCCAGAGCAACGCGACCACCCCCGGCATTGCCAGCGCGGCAGTGGCATCGACGTTGCGCACCACGCCGCTGGGCACATCTGCCTGCACGAGCGCCGCGTGAAGCAGTCCCTGGACTGTTTGTTCGGCAGCGTAGCGGGCTGCGCCGGTCACCTTCAGTTCGGCTTCCAGCCGCGGCGTGGCACGACCGTTTGGACGCTCAGGTACGGTCATGACCGGTCCCTCGTCTGCAGTAGCGCGCGCAGTACCGCACGGGGCAGCAGATCTACCTTGAATGCGTTGTGACGCAGCGGCGCCGCCCCGACCGAGGCCAACTCGGCAGCACGTTGCAGACTCTCGTCGTCGCAGCGAGCGCCGAGCAGCGCCTCTTCGCAAGCGGGCAGCCGCCACGGCACCGTGCCGACGCCCCCGGCCGCGATGCACGCTGCGCGCACGATGCCATCAGCGATTGACAGGCCGGCAGCAACCGAAACGACGGCGAACTCGAACGACTCACGGTCGCGCAGCTTCAGATAGCTCGATTGCCGCATGCAAGGCGCAAGCCGCAACTCGACGTGGGTGATCAGTTCGCCGGGCTCAAGGTTGGTCTCGCATTCGGGCCGGTCGCCCGGCAGGCGATACAAGCGCTGCAGCGCAAGGCGCCGCTCGCCGCGCGGCCCGATCAGACGCAACTGGGCGTCGGCCGCAATGAGCGCGACTGCCAGGTCCGACGCATGCGTCGCGACGCAGTGTGCACTCGCGCCGAATACCGCATGCAGGCGGTTTTCACCGTCGATGGCGCCGCAGCCGCTGGCCGGCTGCCGCTTGTTGCAGAGGGCCAAGCCGTTGCGGAAGTAGCTGCAGCGGGTTCGTTGCAGCAGGTTGCCTCCGACAGTGGCCATGTGCCGCACTTGCGGTGAAGCGCTTGCGAGCAGCGCCTGCGCGACGGCCGGCGCTTCGCGGCGCACGTCCGCGTTTGCCGCAACGTCGCTCAAGCGTGCCAGCGCGCCGATCGACAACGTGCCATCGTCAATCGACACTGTGGCTAGCGGCAACCGACCGATGTCCACGACCCGCGTCAACGAGGCGAGGCCGGCCTTGTGCAAAGGGATCAACTCCGTGCCGCCGGCAATGAAAGCCGCACCCGGTTCGGCCTGCACCGCGACAAGCGCGGATTGCAGATCGACCGCCCTCACATACGAGAACGGGTGCAGGGTCATCGTTGGCCCACCACCTGGAGTATTGCGTCGACGATGTTCGGGTAAGCGCCGCATCGGCACAGGTTGCCGCTCATCGAGGCCTCGACACTGCCGCGATCCGTTACGCCGTCCTCTTGGAGGAGGCCGAGTGCTGAAACGATCTGCCCCGGCGTGCAGTAGCCGCACTGCAGTGCGTCGCAGTCGATGAAAGCCTGCTGCAGTGGGTGCGTCAGGCCGTCGCGCGCCACACCTTCAATCGTCGTGATCTCGCGTCCGTCCTGCATGGCCGCCAACGTCAGGCAGGCGTTGATGCGGCGCCCGTCGGCGAGCACGGTGCAAGCACCGCAGGCGCCCATGCTGCAGCCCTTCTTCGTACCCGCCAGCCCCAAGTGGTCGCGCAACAGGTCCAGCAACGTGGTCGAAGCCGGCACCGTGAGCGTGTGGGCTCGGCCGTTGATCGACAGGCACACAGACGTGCGGTCATCGGCGTTGCCGGCAACACCTGGATCGACGGCGGGTGGGAAAGATTCGGTTCGCATGCGTCGAGGATATCGACGCTGCGTCACCCAACAAGTGCGTTCGCCATACGGGTATCGCCACTACCCGGCTTGCGGAACTGGCCGCGCCGTCACACCACGGGTGGTTCGGGCCTGAAGATGGTGAGCCGCAAGTCGGGAGCTCCGTCGGGCGTGAAGGACGTGATGTTGTAGGGGACCTCGCCATGCACGGGGTGCCGTAGCGTCTTTCGAACGGTCGATCGATCGGCCACCACGTCGTGATGAGCCCACCAGGCGCGGAACTCGGGGCTTGCCGCCGCGGTGCGCGCGACCAAGGCTGCAAAGCCGGGGTCCCCGTTCGAGCGGCCGAAGTCGACACGGAAGCGCGCGAGCACGTCCCGCGCGTCGATCTCCCAGTCCGCCATCCGCTCGCGGTAGAGCGGGCTCGTGAAGGTGAGCCATAACTGGTTGCGCGCCTCGGCCGGCAGGCTGCTGAAGTCGCCGAAGAGCTGACACAGCGGTTCATTCCACGCCAGCAGATCCCAACGTTTCGTCTTCAGGTAGGCCGGCAAGGTCAATGATCCGACCAGCGCTGAAAGGTCGTCCACGACGCGGCCGATGGCGGCTGACTCGACAGCCGGCGCAGGGTGGCCCGCGAGCGCCAACAGGTGCGCCCGTTCGGTGCTGCCCAGGCGCAACGCGTCGGCCACTCGTTCGAGTGCGCTCGCCGAAACGCGAATGGGCCGCGCCTGTTCAAGCCACGTGTACCAGGTGACGCCGATGCCGGCCAGCGCCGCGACCTCCTCGCGGCGAAGCCCGCGAGCGCGACGCCGCGCGCCGCTCGGCAGTCCCACGTCGGCCGGTCCCAGGCGAGCCCGGCGGCTGGTGAGGAAGACTGCCAGTTCCTTGCGTGCATCGAGGGTCACGTGAAAATTATCAGGCCTCGCAATCGACTGCCAGCGTGTGACAGCTTCTCGGCAATCAAGGCGGAGAAGTGAATGTCGCTGATAGGCGGCGGATTCAACCGGGCACAGTCCGCAGCAACAACCAAGCGGGCAACCCCAGATATAGCGCCAGCAACCCGAGTCGTTCCAGCCCCGCGCGCGCCGCTGTCGCCCACCCCGGGAGTACCAGCCAGCCAGCAAACGCGCCCAACTCGATCACCGCCCGCACCGCAGCCGCGCACAGCACCACGCCGGCAATCCAGGCCGCCCACCACAGCGCAAAGGCCGTCAGGTAGGCCGCCAGCCCGTAGCTGTAGAACTCCCCGAAGGCGCTGCCGTAGGCGATCTTCTGGTGCAGCTGGAAGGCGGGCACGGCCAGCAGGAAAGGCAGCAGCAGGAACTTGAACGCCGGCTGGGCGAGGCGGCTGGGCGGCAGTTGTGCGCGGCTGCGGGCGTAGGCCCACCAGGCAAGCCAGGCAGGCTGTTCATGCATGGGCAGCCCGAGGGCACGGGCCAGGGCCCAGGGGTCGGGCAGGGCGAGGCCGTGGAGCCAGCGCTCGCCTGAGTTCAGACGCAGCGAGGCGCCTGAGCCAGGCAGGTGCAAGCACCAAGGCTCGATGGCGGCGATGTCGCTCAGTGGGACCTCCAGTCGCCGCGAGCCGCGCGTCAGCACCAGTAAGCCTTCCGCCAGCGTGACCTGGGCTGTGCAGGCGCGCAACAGGGCCCATGCCGCTGCCTCGGGGATGAGGCACAGGGCCGTGAACATGCGCAGCAGCGCGAGGGTGTTGGTCTGCAGCGTGCCATCGCCCCACAGCCAGATTGCACCCATGGCCAGCGCGCCGCCGCGCGAGATCAGCTGCAGCAGGCCCGCCACGGCGCGGGCGGCAGGGGGCAGCACGACGAGCTGGCTCGCAAGAGTGGCTGGCAACTCGGCGGGAGAGATACCCACCCAACGCCGCAGCACCGACCACATCGCCAGTCCGGCAATGAAGACCGCCGCCGCGCGCCCGACCCAGTCGCCCCAGCGGACCATCAGCGTGGGCGCCGGGTCGCGCACTGGCAGGTCGCCGATGACGAGGGTGCGCTCGCCCATGCGCGTGGCGGCGATGACATTGCCGCGGGCGTCGATGACGGCGCTGAAGCCATTGGTCGTGACGCGGAACTGCGGCAGGCGGGTCTCGATGCTGCGAAAGGCCGCGACGGCCTGGTGCAGTGCGGCGCCTTGCTCGTGGTCAGTGAACCACGAGTCGTTGGACATGGTCAGGATGACTTGCGCGCCCAGGCGTGCGCCGGCGATGGCGAGGCCGGAGTCGGTGTCGTCAAGGCAGATCAGCGGTAACACGGGCACCTCGCGCCTATCGGCCAGGCGCAGCGGGAAGACGCGCACGCCGCTGCCCGGCCGCCAGCTGCCGGCGCCGGGCAGCCAGCCCCGCACGGTGGCGTTGTCCAGCCACTCGGGCAGGTATTCGGTGAACGGAAAGAGCCGCGTCTTGCGATACATGCCAGCCAAGCCGCTGCGGGGCGACACGAAGGCGGCGGCGTTGTATTCGCCCACCTCATCGCGGTCGTAGGTGCCGAACACGAAGGGCACTCCGGCCGCGTCGACGATGGCCTGGATCTCGGCGTCCAGTTCGGCACCGGCCGCGCTCTTGGGCTGGCCGAAGCTGGTGGGGTAGACGGTCTCGGACCACAGCACCGCGTCGACATGCTGGCGCTCGACGGCGTCGTAGCTCATGGCGAAGTGCGTATCGAGGACCTCACGCACGACGGCGGCAGCACCCTTGTCGCGGCGCAGGCGCTCGTAGTCGGTGATGTTGGACTGCACCAGGCCCATGCGCAGTGGCTTGGCTGCTGAGGTTTGCTCAGGTTGCAGCGCGAAGAGGCCATAGCCGGCCAGCAGCAGTGGGCCGACGGCAGCAAGCACCAGCGGCACAACCATCGCGCGCAGGCCTTCGCGRCGRCGCGCSAGTGCGGCGGCGACGGCCTCGTTGGCCAGCAGCAGCACGACGGTCAGCCCGGTGGCGCCGCCCAGCTCGGCGGCCTGGCGCAGCAGCGGCGCGGGGTAGAGGCCGTGGCCCAGCGTGTCGCCCAGCACATGCGGCAGCGCCCATTCGGCCGCGACCCAGGCGGTCGCGCCGATGCATGCGGCGAGGGTCACGCCGTGATGGCGGCGCACCAGGTGGCGCACGACGGCGAAGACGAGGATCTGCGGCTGGAACAGCGGCGCGGCGAGCAGGAGCAGCGCCAGGCCCGCACCCGCGCCGATCTGCGTGTAGGCGCCGAGGGCGCTGCCGAACCAGAAGAACACGGCGGCCGTGTAAGCGACCGACATGGCCCACGCACCGAGCAACGTGCGGCCCAGACGGGCTTCGGCATCCAGCGTGCGCAGCCAGGGCACCAAAGCGACGAAGCCCAGCATCCATGCCGGCCCGCCGCGGGCGTACAGACCGCAGAGCAGCGCGGCCGCGACGACGCCGGTCCACCGGCTGCGGGCGAGCCGGCTGGGCAAGGCAGCGAGCGTCAACGCGGGCCGTCCACCGGCGCCGGCACGACGATGCGCCGGATCGGCAACCCCGGCGGCGCCAGTTCAGGCGGCACGACGCGGTCGGCCGGCACGGCGACGCTGCGGCCATTGATGACCAGCGTCTGCGCATCCGGCGAGAACATCAGCAGGGGCTCGATGCGCTGGCCGTCGTCGGTGGCCTGGTGGTGGCGCACATAGCCGGGCGGCAGCTCGAAGCTGTCGGGCACGGCCAGGCCGATCAGCGGTGGCCGCGTGCCCGGAGGGTTGAAGGCACCGAGGCCCGTGCGCACGCCGGCCGCATGCAATCGCTGGATCACTTCAGCCACCGTCGGGCGTTCGCCTTCGTTGATGTAGTCGGCCAGGTCCGGCGTCTGGTCACCATTCGGGTCGCGCAGACGCAGGATGCGGGCGACCGGCGCAGTGGCCGTTGCGGTCATGACCACGGCGACCGTTGTATCCGGGACCGTTGTGTCCGGGGCGCTGGCCCGGGCGGTGGGTGTCGGGGCAGCCACTGATGCCGGCTGAGCCGGTGCCGCAGCAACCGCTGGCGATGCGGGTGCCTCAGCCGCCGGCCACCACCAGGCGAGCCCACCAACTACCGCGGCGATCGCAACCACCAGCACCCAGGGGGAGGGCCCCCAGGTGGTGTTGTGGCGGTCGTTGGGTCGCGTCATGACAGCCCGCGTTCAGTTCATGGCGCCGCCGGGTTGGACGTCGAAATCGCCCAGCCCATGCGCTCATGCCCGTACTGGTTCCAGATGGGGCTCTTGCCGTTCGTGAATGACGTGTAGCGCGCCGCGCCCGATCCGGTGGTACCGCCGAAGATGCCGGCGGACACGGTGCCGCCGCTGTAGGTCGGGTGGGTGTCGTCGGACTGGATGTAGTCGTAGCTGCTGCTGGCCGAGACGAACTTGGCGTTGGCGTCGCGCAGCGTCGATTTCAGCGTCGACGTGATGCGCGTGACGTAGCTGGCCTCGCTCTCGCCGGCCACATAGCGCAGCGCGTCGGAATCGATCACGCCGTCGCCGTTGCTGTCGTAGTCGGCGCCCATGTACTGCGCGAAGTTGTCGGCGCAGTTGAAGCCCTTCTGGCGCGCGTACTCGCACATCCAGTAGTTCATCGTCGCAATCTTGGGCAGGAAGCGGTCGCGCATGTTGACGGTGGCGCCGGTCGTCGCGTCCTTGCAGCTGCTCTGCGTGTTGTCGGCGTTGTAGCCGGGGTAGTGCAGGTTGGAGATCTGCTTGAGCTTCACGCCGGCATAGGCATTGGCGTTGATGAAGTCCATGGCGGCAGCCACATAGGTCTTGCAGCTGTTCACGGCGGCGTCCATGCCTGCGTAGTTGCAGGTGCCGGTCTGGCTCTTGAAGGCGGAGCGGGCCTGCAGGCCGTCGTTGCCACACATCTCGAAGGTGACGACGCGGGTGGACGCCGCCTGCATGTACGACTTCTCGGCCACGATCTTGTTGTTGTAGACGTCGGAGGCGACGGCGCCGGACTTGGCGCGGCGCACGCTCTCGATGCTTGCATTCCACTTGGCCGCAAGGTATTCCGCGTCCACCGTGGGCGCCGCGTATTTGGCGGCATTCAGCACCGAGCCGTTGTAGCCGGCATAGATGGAATCGCCATAGGCGACGACGCGGTATTTGACGGTCGTGCCTGTGCGGTTGATGGTCCAGGACACGTTCTGCGTCAGCGTGCTGGCGGCGGCCGGTGTGGCGCATATGACCGCAAGCAGTGGTACGCCCAGGTGGCAGGCGGCGCGGCCCAGGACCGCGCGAAGGGAAGTCCTCATCTGTGTCTCCTAGCTTGGTGTTTGCGACGGGAACCAACAGAGCGCCCGGCCGCCGCGTGGGCAGGCCGGAACCATGAACAACACTTCACGCTAGCACCCTGCCTGCGGGGCGAATCGGGGACATTCCCTCTGTGTGCGGTGCAGCAAGAGGGACGGGGAACCCTGGTAATACGACCAAATCGACGTGTCGAAGCCGCGGCGAAGATCGCGCACTTGCAGTTCGAGCCCAACAATCTCTGGCTACCGCCTCATGACTGAATTTGTCGTTTTTCTAGCAGTCTTGCTGGTTGTGAATGTGCTGGTGTCGCGCCGCGTCATCGCGACGGGGCGGCGGATACACCTGCCGGTGGGCATGCTGCTGGTGGCGATCTGGCTGTTCCCGTTGGGAGGCGCCTTCATCGCCTTCCTGTCCACACCATGGCGTCGTGTGGTGGACAAGGTCGTCGCGGACGCGGGCTATCGCGATCGCAGCAACGGGCAGGGTCCGGCGCCCGAGGAATTGGCTCACGCGGCGGGGGGTGCGAGTTTTTCAGTCATGGACCATTTGCAATGGGGCCACGAACTGCCGGTGCTGGACTGGCGCGCCCTGAACCGCTGGGCAGTGGGCGACGAGACCAGCCATGCAAGTGACGAGCAGCGCATCGCTGCGCTTGAGGCCGGGCGCCGGGCCTGGCTGCTGCACCTGGGCGAGGCGCTGGGGCCGCAGATGGGCCTGCTGGAGACGGAGGAGGCCATGGTGCTGTCGCCGCTGAACGAGCGCGAGGAGCGCGCGACCGCCGCCTACGTACATACGGCCCGCAGACGCATCGAGCGGCTGCTGGGGCCGCTTGCGAGCTTCCCTGCGGGCCAGCGCAGCCTTGTTCTGGTGCTCAACAGCGAGGACGACTACTACCGCTATGTTTCGCTTTACTACCCGGACGGCGAGTTTGCCGTTTCAGGGGGCATGTTCATAGATGCCGGCTGTCCGCACTTCGTCGTGGTGCGTGCCCATCTCGGCGCTATCGAGCCCGTCATTGCGCACGAGCTGACGCACAGCGCGTTGGCTCACCTGAGGCTGCCGCGCTGGCTGGACGAGGGCATCGCCGTCAACAGCGAACGCCGTGTGGCCGGTGCGCAGCCCTCGCTGCACACGGCGCCGGAATTGCACGGCCTACTGCGCGACCACTGGAATGCGGCCAAGGTGCAGCGGCTGTGGTCGGGCGAATCCTTCCTGCGCGCCGACGATGACACGCTGCTGTCCTATGAGCTGGCGCGCATCCTGGTGGAGCAAATGTCGCGGGACTGGGACGGCTTTGCTGCTTTCGTGCGCGCGGCCGCTCACGCGACCGACGCAGGTGGCAGCGCGGCGCGTGACGCGCTGGGGCTGGACCTGGGCGCCTGCGCGGCGGCGCTGGTGGAAGCGTCATCAGCCGAGGGCTGGTCGCCGCAACCGGCGCTCTGGCGCTGAGTGACGCCGGCAGACGGCTACTTCTGGCGGGCGATCAGTACAGCCGGATCGCCGAATCGAAATGCCAGGTGCGGCGGATCTCGATGACGTCGTACTCGCGCGCCAGCGCCGGCGTGAAGGCCGGGTAGTTGGCCTGGCTCTCAATGACGCGGCGGATGGCCTCGTCCAGCGCCGGCACGCCGCTGGAGCGGTAGAAGCTGACCGACTCCACCGTGCCGTCGGCGCGAATGGCAACCGTCACGAGCGGGTCGGTGTAGGGTTGCTTGATCGCGTCGCGGACGAGGTCGAAGGTCTGGTTGAACTGGATCTTGCGCGCCCAGGCCTCGGCGTAGAGCACCATCTCGGCGTTGGCATCGGTGCGGCCGAAGAGGCGGCCACGGCGGGCGCTGCTCCAGGACGAGGGCAGGTTGGAGGGGGCCTGGCGTGCAGCATCCCGTTGGGCGTCACGCTTGGCGGCTTCCTCGTTGAGCTGCTGGCCGATGGCGCGCAGCCGGGCTTCGCGCTGCTCCTCGGCGGCCTTGGCCTCGGCCAGCTTGGCGGCCGCGGCGCGGGCGGCTTCCTGGCGAGCCGCCTCTTGGCGCCCGGCTTCCTGTCGTGCGGCCTCCTGCCTGGCGGACTCGGCGGCCTGACGGGCGGCTTCGGTGCGTGCAGCTTCCTGGCGGGCCGTTTCCTGGCGGGCTGCCTCTTGCCGGGTTGCTTCCGCGCGCGCGGCCTCGGCGCGGGCGGTCTCCTGCCGAGCCGCGTCCTGTTGCGCCGCGAGTCGGCGTTCGGCCTCCAGCCGTGCCGCTTCCTGCTTCGCGGCGGCCTGGCGCTGGGCTTCCTGGCGTTCGGCTTCCAGCCGCGCCGCCTCGGCCCGGGCCGCTGCCTCTTGACGTGCGGCCTCCTTGCGAGCGGCCTCCTGTCGGGCCGCTTCCTGTTTCGCAGCCTCAAGTCGTTCCGCTTCGGCCAGTTTTTCGGTTTGCTGCTGGGCCTGCTGTTGGGTGTCGCGCCTGGCGCGGTCGAGCTGGGCCATTTCGGCAACGCGCTCACGGGCCTCGCGGTCCAGGGCGGCGCGCGTGCTGTCGTCGCGCGCCAGCGGGGTCAGGGCGCTGGAGGCGGCCGAGAGGGCCGCGATGACGGGGGCGGAGGCCGGGGGTTGAGGCGGCACCGTCCAGGTCGTTTCGCTGGGCCGCTCCACGGCGATGACGGCCGGGGCGGGGAGGGGTGGCGGTGCCTCATCGGCCGCCGGGGCGCGTGGCGCCGGCACAGCCGAGGTTTCGGACGGCGCAAGCGGTTCGGCGGGCAGGGGCGATGGCTCAGCGGCAGGCGCTGGCGGCGGGGTGACCAGCACGACGCGCAGGTCGGGCACCTCGGCGCGGCGGGCCTGCCAGGGCAAGCTCAGGCCGGGCAGGCCCAGGCCTTCACCGCCAAAGGTCAGGCTCAGCAGCAGCCCATGGGCCACCAGAGAGATCAGCAGGGCCCGCGCCGGGCCATGGCGCGATCTCCGCGGCCAGGAGGGGGCGGTTTCAGCGGCGAGCGCCTGCGCGAGGCTGGGGCCTGAAGACCAGCGGCTCAAGCCGGCCCCACCAGGCGGGGGCGAATCAGCTCGGGATGATCCTGGCAGCGCATGCGCCCATTGTCGTCAGACGTGCGGGCCGATCAGCACCGGGTTGCCATCAGGGGCGCCCGGCCCCGCGGATGCGGGGGGCGTGCTGGACCGGCACGCCACCCGCCAACCGCGGAATTAGGGAAGGGTTGATGCGGGGGCGTGTCGCTATCGGCGTCGCAATAACGTCTGTTCCACAAGCCTGACATTTTTCGGAGATTCCATGATGGCCTCCCTGCCCGATCCCCGCCGCCTGCTGACCCTGGATGCGCTGTTCGCGCGCCGACGTCCGGCGCGGGCGGAGCGCGAAGAGCCGCAGTTGACGCGCATGCCCGAAGACGCCGACGTGCTGATGATGCAGGAGATGGCCAGCACCCAGATGGGCCGACTGGCGGCAGAGGTGGCGCTTCAGGAGGGCAGCCGCCGCCAGTACGCCGCGCGCGAAGAGAGCGAAGTCATGGAGGCGCGGCGCGAGCGGCGCTGAATCAGATCGGCGTCAGCAGCGCCTCGCCGCGCCGCCAGGCGTCGACGTTGGCGATGAAGTTCTCCACCGTGGCGCGGATGGACTGGGGCGACCAGCCGGCCACATGGGGCGTCAGGATGACGTTGTCCAGGCCCAGCAGCTCCTGCGGCGGGCGGGGCTCGCTTTCATAGACATCCAATGCCGCACCGGCGATCTGCCCAGCCCGCAGGGCCGCGGCCAGCGCGGTGGTATCCACGCAGCTGCCGCGCGAGATGTTGACGACATGGCCGCCGGCGCCCAGCGCCGCCAGCACCTCGGCGTTGACGATGTGCCGGGTGGCCGCCCCGCCGGGCGTGGCGACGACGAGGTCGTCGGCCCAGGCAGCCAGGGCCATCACGCTGTCGAACCAGGCCGCATCGCCAGCATCCTCCCGCGGGCGGCGGTTGTTGTAGCCAATGACCATGCCGAAAGCGGCGGCACGCGTGGCTATCTTGCGGCCGATGCCGCCCAGGCCGATGACCCCCAGGCGCCTACCCTTGAAGTTGGGGAAGAGGGGCAGGGCGTCCCGCCAGACGCCGGCGCGCAGCGCCACGCCCAGCTGGGGCAGTGCCCGCACGCTGGCCAGCAGCAGGGCCAGGGCGTGGTCGGCCACGCAGTCGTCATTGGTGCCGGCGCCGTTGCAGACGAGCACGCCGCGCGCCTTGGCGGCCGCCACGTCGAGGTTCTCGTAGCCGGCGCCCTGGGCGGCCAGCAGCTTGAGGTTGGGCAGCGCGGCGATCTCGTCGGCGGAGAAGCCGGTGCCGCCATTCGTCAGCACGAGGTCGATCTCGGCGGCGTGGGCCGCTATTGCCGCGGCCCGGCCGGTGGCGTCGGGGGCGTCGATGACGCGAAAGCGTTCCAGCAGCAGGGCCTTGTGTTCGGCGGCGATCGGGACGAGCAGCAGCAAGGTTTCCATGGGCAAATTGCAGCAATCAGAAAGCGCCATCATGGCCGAACCCCTCTGCTGCTTCTCCCCCGCCGAATTCCGCGACGGGCTGGCCGCTCCCACAGGTCTGACGAATGGCTGCTGGCGCGCCCAGCGCCCACAATCGCCCCACTTCAAATTCCTCGCCCACCATGAAACGACTGCTGCTCCCCGCCTTGCTCGCGGCGACATTGGCCCACGCGGCCGGCCCCAATGCTGCGGAAGGTCCGCTGGATGCCCTGCCCTACACGCCCAGCCTGGACGTGACGGCCATGGACCGCAGCGCCGACCCCTGCGACGACCTCTACCGCTACGCCTGCGGCGCCTGGACCAAGGCCAACCCCATCCCGGCCGACCAGTCGCGCTGGTCGGTCTACGCCAAGATGGCCAACGAGAACCAGCGCTACCTGTGGGGCGTGCTGAACAAGCTGGGCCAGCCGGGCGCCGAGCGCACCGCGGCCCAGGCCAAGCTGGGTGACTACTTCGCCGCCTGCATGGACGAGGGCGCCGTGCAGGCCACCGGGCTCAAGGGCCTGCAGCCGACGCTGGACCGCATCGCCGCGCTGAAGGACAAGAAGGCCCTGCCGGCCCTGCTGGCCGAGTTGCAGCTGGCGGCCGGCAATGACCGCCTCTTCTTCGGCTTCAGCGCGGGCCAGGACTTCGCCGACGCGACGCGCCAGATCGCCTTCGCCTCGGCCGGCGGCCTGGGCCTGCCCGACCGCGACTACTACCTCAAGCGTGACGACAAGACGCTGAAGATCCGCACCGCCTACGAGGCCCATGTGGCCCGCATCTTCGAGTTGCTGGGCGACACACCCGAGGCCGCCAAGGCGGGGGCGCGCAGCGTGCTGGCCACCGAGACCACGTTGGCCCGCGCGTCGCTCTCCAAGGTCGACAAGCGCGACCCCTACAAGACCTTCCACGTCGTCGACGCGCGCGGCCTGAAGGCGCTGATGCCCGGCTTCGACTGGGCCAGCTACCAGGCGGCCCTGGGCACCACGCCCTGGCATGCCCGCTACAACGTCACCGAGCCGGCCTTCTTCAAGGCACTCGGCGCGCGCCTCAACGCGATGAGCCTGGCGGACCTGAAGACCTATCTGCGCTGGCAGCTGGCCAGCAGCCTCAGCCCCGCGCTGGACAACGGTTTCGTGCAGGCCAATTTCGACTTCTACGGCCAGACCCTGCACGGTACGCCCCAGCTGAAACCGCGCTGGAAGCGCTGCGTGCAGCTCGTCGACGTGCAGATGGGCGAGGCGCTGGGCCAGGAATTCATTGCGCGCAACTTCACGCCCGACCTGAAGGCCGCGGCGGTGCAGATGACCGACGAGATCGAGGTGGCCATGGGCCGGTCCATCGACAGCCTGGCCTGGATGAGCGCCGAGACCAAGGCCCGCGCCCACGCCAAGCTCAAGGCCATCGTCAACAAGGTGGGCTACCCGGAGCGCTGGCGCGACTACTCGGCCTTTGCCGTGCAGCCTGGCGATTTCCTGGGCAACGTCACGCGCGGCAACGCCTTTGAGGCCAAGCGCCGCCTGGCCAAGATCGGCCAGCCGCTGGACCGCGGCGAGTGGGGCATGACGCCGCAGACGGTGAACGCGTATTACGACGCGCAGATGAACGACATCAACTTCCCCGCCGGCGTGCTGCAGGCGCCGCTGTACGACGCAGCTCTCGACGAGGCACCCAACTACGGCAACACCGGCGGCACCATCGGCCACGAGCTGACCCACGGCTTCGACGACGAAGGCCGCCAGTTCGACGCCCAGGGCAACCTGAAGAACTGGTGGACCAAGAAGGACGGCAAGGAATTCGAGAAGCGCGCCGCCTGCGTGGCCGACCAGTACGCCACCTACACCGTCGTCGATGACATCAAGATCAACTCCAAGCTGACGCTGGGCGAAGACCTTGCCGACCTCGGCGGCCTGGTGCTGGCCTGGGAGGCCTGGAAGGTGCACATGACCGGCAAGACGCTGGAGAACCGCGACGGCCTGACGCCCGAGCAGCGCTTCTTCGTCGGCTTCGCGCAGTGGGACTGCGCCGATGCCCGCCCCGAAGCCCTGCGCGTGCAGGCCAAGGTCGACCCGCACTCGCCGGCGCGCTGGCGCATCAACGGCGTCGTCGTCAACATGCCGGAGTTCGAGAAGGCCTTTGCGTGCAAGCCGGGCGCCAAGCTGGTGAAGCCGGCGGGGCAGCATTGCAAGGTGTGGTGATCTGCACGGGCTGAGGGCGCTGCTCATTGCCGCCGCGATGAGCAGCGGCGTTGTCGGCAGCGGCCACTGACCGTGAAGGTAGCATTGCGCACGCAGGATGCGCCCATTTCCCGGCGTGCCTGGCGCGGGTGCCTTGGTGAAAGCCGGGTGGCACCTCGATTGCCCGCCGGAGTTCCATGACCGCTGCGCTGCATCCACCCTGCGACCAAGCCGCCATCCGCCACGGCCCTCCGGCATCGCCCTGCTCGCCGGCCAGGCAGCGGTGGGTGCTGGCGACCGCAATCCTCGCGTCCGGCATGGCCTTCATCGACGGCACGGTCGTCAACGTGGCGCTGCCGGCAATCCAGAACGAGTTGCATGCCACGCTGCATCAGGTGCAATGGGTCGTGGAGTCGTATGCGCTGTTGCTGGCCGCGCTGCTCCTGCTTGGCGGCGCGCTGGGCGACCGCTACGGCCGCCGCCGCATCTTCCTGATGGGTGTAGCGATCTTCGGCGTGGCCTCGGTGCTGTGCGCGCTCTCAAGCGGCGTGAACGCATTGATCTCCGCGCGCGCATTGCAGGGCGTGGGTGCAGCCTTGCTGGTGCCGGGGAGCCTGGCGCTGATCAGTGCGGCCTTTCCCGAGCATGAACGGGGCCGGGCCATCGGCACGTGGGCCGGCTTCAGCGGTATCACGGCCGCCGTGGGGCCGGTGATCGGCGGCTGGCTGATCGACCATTACTCCTGGACCTGGGCCTTCCTGGTGAATGCGCCGCTGGCCGCGCTGGTTGCGGCGATGGCGATGCTGCGGGTGCCGGAATCCCGCGACCCGCAAGCCACGGGGCGGCTGGACTGGCCGGGGGCGGCGCTCGTCACGGTGGGCCTGGGCGGCATCGTGTTCGCCTTCATCGAAGGGCCGGCCCGCCAGTGGGATTCGCCCGCGGTGATCGCCGCCCTCGTGATCGGCGTCGTTGCGATGGGGGCCTTCGCCTGGGTGGAGCAGCGTACAGCGCGGCCCATGCTGCCGCTGCAATTCTTTCGCGATCCCGTCTTTGCCGGCGCCAATGTGCTGACTTTGCTGGTCTACGCGGCCCTCGGCGGTGGCCTCTTCTTCGTGCCGCTGGCGCTGATCCAGGTGCATGGCCTGTCGGCCGCCGCCGCAGGAGCGGCGCTGCTGCCCCTCATCCTGATCATGTTTGCGCTGTCGCGCTGGGCCGGCGGCCTGGCCGATCGGGTCGGGCCGCGCACACCGCTGGCGATCGGCCCCGTGATCGCGGGCGCTGGTTTCGCTGCGCTGGCGCTGCCTTCCATCGAAGCCAATTACTGGACCGGGTTCCTGCCGGGCATCGTGGTGCTCGGCGTGGGCATGAGCGTGACGGTCGCGCCATTGACCACGGCCGTCATGAATGCGGCGGGCGCCGACGCGGCCGGTGTTGCGTCGGGCATCAACAACGCGGTGTCCCGTGCGGCCGGCGTGCTGGCCATCGCCGCGCTGGGGGCACTGATGGCCTGGGCATTCGGCGCTGCGCTTCGAGGCCAGCTCGACCACCACGGCGTGCCTGCTGCTGTGGCGTCGCTGGTGCTGGAGCAGCAGAGCCGGCTCGCGGCCATCGAGCTGCCGCGGGACCTGGACGCCGCCACCCGGGCCGCGGCCCAGAGCGCCATCCACGAGGCTTTCGTCAGCGGATACCGGTGGGTGATGGGCGTGAGCGCCGCGCTGTGCGTGCTGGGCGCCGCGGTGGCCGCGGTGTTGATGCGCAAGGTTGAGCGTTAAGACACGCGATGCGCACGGGCCGACTTGGGACGCCTGTGCCAGAACCGACAGCGATTTGGAAGGACGCTTCCAGCCTAGTGCCGTCGCCCGCTTTGCAGCGAAAGCGGGCGTAACAGTCCGCCTGCGCGCCTCCCATACGATCGGCCGGTCCTCCATCGGTAAAGGCCCAGCCCGTGCGACGCCTCGGCATCACGATCATCCTCAGCCTTGCTGCCACCACTCATGCGGGTGCTCGGGAATGCGAGCGACTCTGCAACACGCAGGCCCAGCCTTTGCCCGCTCAGGACGGCAAGCCATGACCCCGATTCAGCAATGGCATGCCACCCGCAGCCTGCGCCTGCTGCTGCAGACGCTGCGCGACTTGATGGTCTCGATGGGGCCGCTGCTACTGCTCGGCGGAGGCCTGCTGGTAGCTGCCTACTGGTGGCTGGATCCGCAGCCGCCGCGCCAGGTGAGGCTGGCCACCGGCCCGGCCGGAAGTGCCTATGCCAGCTTCGGCGAGGGCTATGCGAAAGCGCTGGCACGCGAGCGCATCCAGGTGGAGCTGATCGCCAGCGAAGGCGCGCAGGACGATCTGGCCCATCTGCGCGCGGGCACGGTCGATGTGGGCTTCGTACGCGGCGGTATGGCCGATCCGGTGACCGATACCGAGGCCGGCATCGTCTCGCTGGGCAGTCTGTTTTACGAGCCGATCTGGATCTTCTACCGCCGCGATCTCGGCATCGCGCGCCGCCAGCCCGGGGGCGAACTGCAGCGCCTGGACCAGCTGCGCGGCCTGCGAGTCAATGTGGATCAGGACGGCAGCGGTGTACCGCAGATTGTTGAGAAGCTGCTGGCGCTGAACCAACTGAAGCCGACCGATCTGCGGCTGTCCAATCTGGCGCCCGACGCCGCGGGTGAGGCGCTGCGCCAGGGTCGGCTGGATGCCACGGTGCTGATCTCGGCGCCGCAGGCCCGCCTGATCCGCGAACTGCTGCGCGACCCGGCCATTGCGCTGATGGCCTTCGAGCAGAACGAGGCCTATTCGCGCCAGCTGCCCTTCCTGTCCACCGTGAGGCTGCCGCGTGGTGTGGTGGGCCTGGCAGCCGATTTACCGCCGCACGACGTGCCGCTGCTCGCCACCACCACCGCACTGCTGGCGCGCGAGCAAACGCACCCTGCGCTGCGCCAACTGTTCGCGCAGGCGGCCCTGGGCCAGCACAGCGACGCCGGCTGGTTCAATGGCGCGCGCGACTTCCCCAACACCCGCACCAGCGAGCTGCCGGTCAGCGCCGAGGGCGATCGCGCGATCAACGGCACGACGCCGGCGTGGGCGCGCTACCTGCCCTTCTGGGCCGGCAATCTGCTGGAACGCATGTGGCTGGTGGTCGGCGGCCTGCTGGTGCTGATGCTGCCGCTGTCGCGCGTGGTGCCGCCGCTCTACACGTTCCGCGTGCGCTCGCGCGTGTTCCGCTGGTATGCGCGGCTGCGCGAGGTGGAAGCAAAGCTTGAAAGCGGCGCAGGCGAGCGCGACGCTTTGCTCGACGAGCTGGATGAGCTGGACCGCGTCACACACCGCATTGCGGTGCCGCTGTCCTATGCCGAAGAGCTTTACGCGCTGCGCAACAACATCTATGCGGTGCGCAAGCGCCTGCTGGCGCAGCGGTCCCGGCCAACAGCCGCACCGACCGACTAGTCAACAAGCGGCGCGGCGGCTCGCTGCCCGTCCCTACCGCCACTTCAGCCCGATCCCGGGATGCGTCCGAGTAATCCGGGTGGGAAACGCGTCTGCAGCGGCTCAGGCAGCAAAACGCTACGACAGCAGCCGGAACAGCATGTTGGGGTGGATGGGCAGGTCGGCCAGGCCGGCCACGCCCATCAGTACGCCGAAAAAGGTCGGCAGCAGGGCCACGAAATACAGCGGCCACAGGCGGGTCAGTGCCGTGACGGCCAGCAGGGCGATGGCGATGGCGAGCAGGGCGTCGGACAGGTCGAACTGGTCGTCGCGGCGGTTCAGCGTCTCGTAGGCGGTCTGGGCCGCCTCGGCCTGGGCCTTGAGTTCATCGCGCTTCTTCAGCTGATCAGCCGTCTTGGCACGGTAGCCGGCGATGGCCTTGTCGTAGTCCGCGGCTTGCGCGTTGGGTGCTCCGGCCTTGGCCAGCTCAAGTTGGGTGGCGGTCGACTCGGCCACGTCGGCGCGGATGGTGCGCGCCTGGAAGTAGGCCCAGTAGTCGAGCTTGTCGGCCTGGGCCTGCTGCATGCCTTGCACGATGTTGTCGTCCTTGACCTTGCAGATGCCCATGAAGGTGGCCAGGATCGCCACCGTGATAGCGACAGCGGCGTTCAGGCGCGCGGTGCGGGCCTCCTGCGCGGCTTCGGCGGCCTGGTCGATGAGGTCTTTGGGATCGAGGTCCATGGAGGGGGTATGTAGTTGGCAGCGGAACTATGCGCGCAGCACGGGCCTTGTCTGTGGCAATCTCGCGGCCTTCAGTTCCTGCGCAAGCCGAATGAAAGCCAAGACACTGTTGCTGACATTGCTGTTTGCCGTCACCGCCACGGTGCGGGCTGAGCCCGTCACTTTCGCGCTGGAGGCGCCTCAGGCGCGCCGGGTCTTCCTCGCCGGCGAGATGACGGACTGGGACAAGCACAAGCAGGCCATGGCGCGCGGCGCCGATGGCGTCTGGCGCGTGCGCCTGGACCTGGCGCCGGGTCAGTGGCTCTACAAGTTCGTCGTCGACGGCCGCTGGGTACATGACCCGGCCACGCCAGACCACGATGCCGACGGCCAGGGCGGCCAGCATTCCTTCGTCTTCGTTGGCGAAGGTGCATGGACGCCACCGGCCACCGGTCGAGGCCGTGTCGAGACGTACGAGGTGGCTTCTGCCACCTTCGGCCGGACCGACAAAGTCAACGTCTATCTGCCGCCCGGCTTCGAGCGCGGCCAGGCCCTGCCGGTGCTGACCCTGCTGCACGGCGGCGGCATGGACGCCGACCAGTGGTTTCGCACCGGCCACATCGAGCGCTATGCCGACCGCCTCATCGCCAGCGGCCGTGCGCGGCCCTTCGTCATCGTCATGCCCAGCAGCAACGGCCGGCGCTACGACGGCCCGGCCGAGCGCTTCATCGTCGACGAGTTGCCGGCCTGGCTGAAGGAACAGTACGGCCTCTCACCCACACGCGCGCAGTCGGCCATCGCCGGTATGTCCCTGGGTGGCTACGGCTCGGTCAAGCTGCCGCTGGCGGCGCCGCAGCGCTGGGGCTATGCCTTCGCGCTGAGCGGCTGGTATCCGGACGAGCTGATCGCCGAGGTCCAGCGCGCCGGGCGGCTGCCGGTGCCACTGGTGCTGCGCTGCGGCAGCGAGGACGAATTGGTCACGACGAATCGCGCACTGCGGGCCACGCTGCGCGCCCAGGGCCAGGCGTCCGACTATCGCGAGGATGCCGGCGCCCACACCGTCCACTACTGGAGCCAGGTGACGGCCGAGATGCTGGAGGGCGCGGACGCCTACTTCCGGCGCGCCGCTCCCTGAAGATTCGCTGATCGCGGCGTTCAGGCCAGCGGCGGCGCGGCGCAGAGTGAGCCGCTGGCGGAGATCGCGGGCGCGAGTGCGGCGATCACTTCGTCCAGCGCGGCATCGACGGCGGCGCCATGGATGCCGGCGATGCACGCCCGCTCCAGCCGCAGCGCGGCTTCGCGCAGCCCGTCCATGCCAAAGGTGCCGGCCAGGGATTGAAGGTCGTGCGCCAGGCGGCGCCCGGCCGCCGCGTCGCCGGCGTTGCGCGCGGCATCGAAGTCCTGTTCAAAGCTGCGGTATTTCTCGGCAAAGCCGCCGAGGGCACGTCGCAGCAGGGCGGCGTCGCCGCCGAGGCGGCCCAGGGCGCCGGCCATGTCGATGCCCGGTGTGGGCAGGCCCACGGCGGCAGCGCTGCCGTTGTCGGCCGGCGCGCGGGGGCGCACCCAGCGTGCCAGGGTGGCATACAGGTGCGCCACGTTGATCGGCTTGGCGACGTGGTCGCTCATACCGGCCGCGAGCGCCTTCTCGCGGTCGCCCAGCATCGCGTTGGCGGTCATGGCGATGATGGGCAGGTCCTGCCAGCGCGGCTGCTGGCGCAGCCGCTGCGTGGCCTCGAAGCCGTCCATCTCCGGCATCTGGCAGTCCATCAGCACGGCGTCGTAGTCGTGTGTGGCCAGCCGCTCCAGGGCTTCGCGGCCATTGCAGGCCATGTCCACCGCGACGCCTATGCGGCCGAGCAATTCGGCGGCGAGGTCGCGGTTGATCTCGTTGTCCTCCACGAGCAGCACGCGTGCGCCGTCCAGGCGCACGTCGAGCCGCGGTGGCAGCTGGGCGGCGGCGTGCTCGCCGCTCAGGCCGGACGCTTCGGCACAGGCGTCCAGCAGCGACCAGGGCGTCACCGGCCTGGCCATCACCACCACCGTGGCCACCGTCAGTGGCGGACTCAGATCCTGGCGACCCGCCTCGGCCAGCAGCACCAGGGCCGGCGCGCCGCCCGTGGCCTGGGAGGCGAGGCGGTGTGCGAAGTCGGCCAGGTCCAGGTCGGCCAGCGGGTGCTCCAGCACGGCCAGGCCGTAGCCTTGCGCCTCGTTCGCCGACAGCCGCGCCCGCGCCTCGGTGCCGTTGGCGGCGCAGTCGACCAGCAGCCCCGCCTCAGCGAGCGTCGCGGCATGCAGCTGGCGTGCCGCGGCATGCGCAACGACCACCAGCGCCCGCCGCCCGCGCAGGCCGGCAGCGGGCTGGGCGGTCGTCGCATCGGGCAGGGCCGCCAGACTCAGCACGAACGAGAAGCGGCTGCCCCCGCCGGCCGGGCTGTCGACCTCGAGTTCACCGCCCATCAATCGCACCAGCTGGCGGCTGATCGCCAGCCCCAGCCCGGTGCCGCCGTGGCGCCGGCTGGTCGCGGCATCGGCCTGCTCGAAGGGTTCGAACAGGCGCTGCCTGAGTTCGTCGGAAATGCCCATGCCGGTGTCGCTGACCGCGAAGCGCAGCACCGCTCGCTCGCGCTCGCGGCTCACCGTCTCGACGCTCACCTGCACCTGGCCGTGATCGGTGAACTTGACCGCGTTGCCGGTCAGGTTGAGCAGCACCTGGCCCAGGCGCACAGGGTCGCCCAGCAGCTGCCGCGGCGGGTCGCCCTGCACCGAGAACAGCAGCTCCAGCTGCTTGTCCTGCGCCTGCGGGCCCATCATGGAGGCCAGGCTGTCYAGCACCTCGGGTAGGTCGAAGGGCAGGGTCTCGACGACCAGCTTGCCGGCCTCGATCTTGGAGAAATCGAGGACGTCGTTGAGGATGGTCAGCAGCGAGCGCGCCGCGCGATTGACCTTCTGGATGTGCACGCGCTCGCGGGGCGGCAGCGCACCTTCCAGCGCCAGGCCCGACATGCCGATGATCGCGTTCATCGGCGTGCGGATCTCGTGGCTCATGTTGGCGACGAAGGCGCTCTTGGCGATGCTGGCCGCTTCGGCGGCGTCGCGCGCGTGGCTCAGCTCGGCGGTGCGCTGGCCCACGGTGTCCTCCAGGGCCGTGTGCTGGCGGCGCAACTCGGCATCGCGCGCGTGCAGCGCGCCCATCAGCGCGTTGAAGCCCTCGCCCAGCCGGGCCAGCTCGTCGGCACCTTCGACCGGCACGCGGCGGTCGTAGTCGGCGCTGACGCGCACCTCGTCGACCACCGCCGCCAGCGTGGCCAGCGGCCGGCCGATGGAGTGTTGCAGCGCCCACAGCAGGCCCAGCATCACTGCGGCCCCCAGCAGCACCAGCGCAGCGCCGAAGGCGACCATGGCGGCCAGGTTCTGCCGCTGCAGCTCAGCCAGGCTGGTGACCAGGACCAGGCGCGCATCGCCGTCCAGCGCCTGCACCCAGCGGGCCGCGCCGAGCCCGGTTGCCAGTGCAAAGCCCGGCTCGCTGCCGCCGCCCGGCGCTGCAGCCGGCCACTCGACGGCCTGCGGCGCGCGCAGCTGCGCGAGCAGCCGCCCGTCGGCCAGGCGCAACTCGGCCGACAGCACCAGCGGGTTGGGGCGCAGCGAGTCCAGGATCTCCTGCGCGCGCCGCGCGTCACCGAAGGCGACCGCCGCCTCGGCACCGACAGCGATCAATTGCGCCATGGGTTCGACCTGGGCGCGGGCGCGCTGTTCAAGGGTCAGGCGCTGCACCAGCACCAGGCCGGCCGCGCCCGCGGCAAACACCAGCACCGCCGCCACCAGCAGCGACAGCATCAGCACGCTGCGGATGCGGCGCGGCCGCGCGGCGTTCACCGGAGCCTCCGCAGGCTGCCGTGCTCGACCACTTCGCTGGACACTTCGAGCAGCTTGGCCGGAATGCCCAGCGAGGCCCGGCGTGCCTGGTCGAGATTGATGCTCATCTCGATGTGCTCGCCGGGCAGCAGGCGCACGACGCCGCCCTCGCTGAGGAATTCCGGCGCATTGCCCACGGTCAGGACCGGCAGGCCGCTCAGCTGCGCCAGTGCCGCACGCCGCGCCGACGAACTGATGGCGCCGACGAAGACGATGTGGCAGCTGGCGAGTGCCTCGGGCGACACGGCGCGCCTGACGGTGAACGGCCGGCCCTGTTCGAGCCGGCCCTGGAAGGTCTGCTCCAAGGAGGCGTCGAAGTGGTTCTCGTCAACGGTGCAGACGTTCCAGGGCATGGTGCCGTCGGCAAAGGCCCGCGACGGCCAGGTGACGTAGCGGGCGAAGTTGCGCATGAACGCGGCCTCGACCCGGGACTGCCGCTCGACCAGCGGCGCCTGCGCGCCGGCCAGCGGCCCCAGCACGCAGGCCAGGGCCGCCAGCGCGACGGAGCGTCCGAAACGCACGGCGGCCCTCACCAGGCCGCTTTCAAAGCCAGCAGCCACTCCCGGGGCCGCGAACGCGTGCTCTGCGAGGGGTGGTAGTGCCGGTCGAGCAGGTTCTTGCCGGACAGCTCGATCGACATGCGGCGCCCGCCGTCCAGCCACGCGTAGCCCGCCAGGGCGTCGATCAGCGCATAGCTCTGCCGCGCCGCCGCCGGGCCCTCGGGCAACAGCGTCTGGTCCCGCACGACGTGGGCCCCGCCGGCCAGGTAGAGCCCGCCAGAGAAATCATGCCGCGCCCAGAGGTTGAACAGATGCGGTGCGCTCATCTGCAGCCGCGCGCCGTGCAGCAGTTGGGCGCTCTTGTAGTTGATGCGCTCGGCGGCATTCAGCGTCGCCGGATCGCGCGACAGCAGGGCCGCGTCGTTGCCGCTGTACTCCAGGATGCGGGCGGCGGTGCGGCTGTAGGCCAGGTAGATCTGCCAGCCCGCGGCCGGCAGCAAGGTGGCATCGAACTCGATGCCGCGCGAGCGCTGCTGGCCGCTCTGGACGTTGTAGATGACGACGTTGCCCGAGCTGTCGGTCTGCGCCAGGTCGTTGACGGCGTTGCGGTTGCGCAGGTCGAAGGCGGTCAGCGTGGCCGTGGCGCGGCCGTTCAGCAGCTCCGCCTTGACGCCCAGGTCCCAGCCGCTGCCGCGCGTCGGCAGGGCGGGTGCGTGCGTGCCGTCGGGCCGGTTCAGCACCTGCGCGACGGGCACGAAGGAGCGTGCGAACGAGGCGAACAGCGACCACTCGGGCGCCAGGCGCAGCAGGGCGCCGTATTGCGGCGTCAGCTCATGCGTGGAGAAGGGCTGCGACGTGGCGGTGATCCGGTCGTCGACCCGGGCACGCGCGGCGGTGTAGCGCAGGCCGGCCAGCAGCAGCAGGTCGTCGTCAAGCAGCCCGAGCGTGGCGCCGGCATAGGCCGAGCGGTCCGTCTGGTGCAGGCTGCGGTCGGCGCGGTTCTCGGTCAACGCCGACAGCGGGATGTCCACCTGGCGGTTCCAGGTCGATGGGTCGCGCAGGTCCCACAGCGGCAGGGGCGAGGCGATGGGGCGGCTGCCCAGGGCTGGGTCGTTGGGCGCCTGCGCCGCCGTGTTGTCGAAGCGCCGCCTGAGCGACTGCGCGCCGAGCAGCAACCGCAGGCTGGCACGGTCGAAGCGGTACACGCCGACGCCGTCGGCGGTCAGCGTCTCGGCCTGGTTGGTGTAGGTCTGGCGACGCAGGCGGCGGCCCTGCAGAAACGTCTGGTTGTCGGACATGCCGAGGTTGCCGGAGAACAGCGCATCGATGGCGAAGCGCAGGCGTGAGTAGCCGGCGCGCAGATGCCAGTGGTCGCTCGCCTCGACATCGACCCAGCCGCTGGCGCCCGTGCTGTCGCTGCGGCGGTAGTCGACGTCGGACATGCTGTTCCAGTCGTCTGGCAACCCGGGCACGTCGACGCCGGCGCGATTCGGGTCGGCCGCGGTCGGCACGAGGCCTGCCTGCCTGCCGTAGCCGGGCTTTTGCATCAGCTGCGGGGCTTCGCGCTTGCTGTACTGCTCGGCCTTGAGGGTCACGCTGACGCGGCGGTCCGGTGTCCAGCGCAGCGAAGGTGCCAGGGTGGTGGCATGCGCGTCGTAGGGCCGCCAGTAGTGGATGTCCTGGTCGAACGAGGCTGCGACACGCAGCAGCAGGTCGGGCCGCAGCGGCGTGCCCATGTCGGCGTCGAGCCGGTAGCGGCCGTAGCTGCCGGCGCCCACCTCGACCTCGGCGAAGGGCTGGGGCCGCGGGCTCTTCGTGATCACGTTGACGATGCCGCCGGGCGCCACCTGGCCGTACAGGAAAGAGGACGGCCCCTTGACGATCTCGATGCGAGAGGCGCTGGTGAGGTCGAAGATCGACGGGCCGACGAAGCCGTCGCGCAGCACCTGGTAGGCGCCAGGCACCTGGCTCACCGCAAAGCCGCGGATCGCCAGGTTGGCATTGCCCTCATTGAAGTCGTTGCTCCGGTAGGTCACGCCCGGCGAATAGCGGGCCACGTCGAACAGGCCTTGCGGCTTCTGGTCGCGGATGAATTGCTCGTTGAAGGCCTGGATGGCGAACGGCAGGTCGTGGATCGGCGCGTCGAAGCGCGAGGCGGACACGGCGTGGGCGGCGCGATAGCCGCGGTCGAGGTTGGCGGCGACATCGAAGGGCGACAGCCGCACCTGCACGAGTTCGCCGATGTCGAGGTCGGCGACGCTGGAGGAACTCGCCGCGACCCCGGTGGCAGCCGCCAGGCCGGCGGCCAGCACCAACAGCTGCGCTGCGCCCGCGACCCGCAAGCGCATGGCGGTTCCCTGTCTCCTGCCCCCGGCTGCTGTCATCGATCACTCGATTCCATTGGGCTTGTTTGCATCGAGTTTATGCCTGTGCGCCGCCGCAAGGGGCGGCCTGCCGTTCAGGCCTGCACGACGTTGCGGCCCTGGCCCTTGGCCCGGTAAAGCGCCGCATCGGCGCGCGCCAGCACCGCGCCGCCACTGGCATCGGCGCGTTCGGCTTCGGCGATGCCGAAGCTGGCGCTGAGCGACCAGTCCTGCTCCAGCCACCGCAGTGGCGCCATATTGACCAGCCAGCGCATGCGCTCGGCCACCAGCGCCGCGCCGGCGATGTCGGTGTCGGGCAGCAGCACGCAGAATTCCTCGCCACCCAGGCGGCCGAAGCGGTCCACCTCGCGCACGCAGGGCTGCAGCTCCTTGACCATCAGGCGCAAGGCCGCGTCGCCGGCGGCGTGGCCCAGTGTGTCGTTGAGCTGCTTGAAGCGGTCCATGTCGATCATGACCAGGGCATAGCCGCGGCCGCGCGCCAGCCAGGCGTGGGCGCGCTCCAGGGCCCGGTCGAAGGCGCCGCGGTTCAGCGTGTCGGTCAGCGGGTCGCGCTCCAGCAGGCGCTCGATGCGCGTGATCAACCGCATCAGCACCAGGAAGGCCAGCGTCGCGTTCTGCAGCAAGGCCAGCACCAGGGCCGTCCACAGAAAGGCGATGTTGAACCCGGTGGGCATGCGCAGGTCGGGTGTGCGGCCGGGGTTGACGAAGGTCTCCAGGCCGCGCGCCGCCATCAGCGCCGCGATGAGGAACAGGGGCAGGGCCAGCGGCGCGGGCGTGCGCCGGCCGCCGGCCGAGCGCGCCAGGCTGCGCCAGGCGACAACGCCGGCCACCAGCGTCAGCGCGGCGCCGGCACCGTTGACGATGCGGGCCTGCCAGCGCAGGTCGCCTTCATAGGGCAGCGCCAGCAGCAGCAGCGCCGTGGCAGCCACGGCGGCGGCGCCGGGCTTCCAGTTCAGCGCCCGCGTCGTGATGCCCGGCACCGCCGCGCCGAGCAGCGCGAAGGAGGCGATGGCGAGCACGTCGCCGGGCCAGTAGGTCAGGGCGTCGGGCAGCACACCTCGCAGCACATGCAGGGTCAGCGAACCGGCGGCGGCTGCGTTCGCTCCGGCCATCGCCAGAGAGGCCCGCGGCGCGATGCGCGCGACCAGGGCCAGTGCCATCCACACCAGGGTCGCCGCCGCCGCGACGAAGATGATGCTGGCCAGCAGCGTCTGGGTCTGCGCTGGCGTGATCATGCCGTGGCGATCCCGCCGAGGTGCGTTGCCACGCAGACGCGGTTGCGGCCCTCGGCCTTGGCGCGGTAGAGCTCGCCGTCGGCGCGCGCCATGCCGACTTCGCCCCGCGGGTCGTCGGCCACCGGCAGGGCCACGCCGAAGCTGGCCGACAACGGCAGCTCCACGTCTTTCCAGCGCAGCGGCTGGGCGGCCAGGCTGTGGCGCAGGCGCTCGGCCACGCTGGCGGCGGTGGCGAGATCAGCGGGGCCGGCCAGCGGCAGCAGCGCGCAGAACTCCTCGCCGCCCAGGCGCCCCAGGCAGTCCACCTCGCGCAGGCAGGCCTGCCAGACGCGCACGCAATGCTGCAGGGCCGCGTCACCGGCCTGATGGCCGTGCTGGTCGTTGACGCGCTTGAAGTGGTCGATGTCGATCATGGCCAGCGCGAAGCCGCGGCCGCGTTGCAGCTGGGCCTGGGCCTCGCCGAGCGCCTGCTCGAAGGCGCGGCGATTGAGGGCGCCGGTCAGCGGGTCGCGGTAGGTCAGGTGCTGAATGCGCGTGATGAGGCGCCAGATCATCAGCGCGATCAGGCTGAGGGTGATGGCGGCGGTGACGACGAACCACAGCGCCGCGCGCGCCGGCGACGGCAGTTCGCCATTGAGGATGTGGTCATCCCAGCCCGGCACGAGCAGCAGCTCCGCGGCGTGCGTCAGCGTCACGGCTGCCATTGCGGCGAAGGGCAGGGTGGTGCATGCGGTGACGACGCGCGACAGCTGGTTGCCGATGCCACGCACGACCTCGCGCACGGACAGCAGGGCCAGCAGCGCCACGCTGAAAGTGCTGGCCACCTGCGGCGCCAGGCCCGAGCCACTGGCCAGGCCCAGTGCGATGCCGATGGCACCGAGGCCGCCTATCCAGCTGATGTCGCGCGGGCGCTGGCGGCTGCGCAGCATGCGGCGCAGCGCCATCAGCAGCAGCACGGCGCAGGCCAGCAGGCCGAACTCGGGAATCGCCTGGCGCAGCAGGCCGGGCCAGCCGGCCATGCAGTCGCCGCAGCCCTGCGAGGCGATGCGCACCAGATGAGCCGCCGCCATCAGCCGGCCGGCACGCGGCGCGATGCGAAAGGTCTGCGCGAGCGTCAGCCAGGCCAGGGCCGCCATCAGATTGAAGAGGGCGCTGACCTTGAGGACCGTCGGGACGTCGAGGAATTCCATGCAGCGAGGTGGGCCTGTGAACGCTACGGCAATGGGCTGAGAAGGCTCGCCGCCAGGGGCCAAGCAAGGCGCAGCACGCCGCCCGCACTCATGTGCGGGCAAGTGGTGCAACGCCGAGTGGCCCCTGGCGGCGAGCCTTCCCGCAGGGTTGTGACCAGAAAGGCCGCGCGCCGCGTTGCAAATCCTCGCCGGGTACCCCACCCCGCTCCGGTTTGCGCCTTGCTCGCAGCCTTTCTGGTCACAACTCAGCCTATTGCCGTAGCGTTCACAGTCCCCGGACGCGCATCTTCTCCGACAACGCCACAATGCCGGCCATGTCGGCTTGGGTACTGATCACCGGAGGCTCGCGTGGCATTGGAAGCGCGACGGCGCTGCGTTGCGCCGAGGCCGGCTGGGACGTGGCCATCAACTATGCCCAGGATAGCCTCGCTGCGGACAAGCTCGCGGCCAGATTGCACGGACTCGGCCGGCGCGCGCTGACCCTGCAGGCCGACGTGGCCGACGAAGTTCAGGTGGCGGCCATGTTCGAGCAACTGGACGCGGCCGGTGGCCGGCTGGCAGGCCTGGTCAACAACGCCGGCATCGTGGCGCCGGCGGCGCGGCTGGAGGCGATGACGACCGAGCGGTGGCGGCGCCTCTTCGACGTCAACGTGATCGGCACGCTGCTGTGCTGCCAGCAGGCCGCGCGACGCATGAGCACCCGGCAGGGCGGCGCAGGCGGGGCGATCGTCAACCTCAGCTCGCGCGCGGCCGAGTTCGGCTCGGCGGGCATCTATGTGGACTACGCCGCCACCAAGGGCGCCATCGACACCTTGACCAAAGGCCTGGGGCGCGAACTGATCAGCGAGGGCATCCGCGTCAACGGCGTGCGGCCCGGCATCATCGAGACGGACATCCATGCGGCCAGCGGCATGCTGGAGCGCGCGCAGGCCCAGGTGAAAGACATTCCCATCCAGCGCATGGGCCGCGCCGAGGAGATCGCCGAGGCCATCGTCTGGCTGCTCAGTGATGCATCCAGCTACACGGTGGGCACGCTGCTGGACGTGGCGGGCGGGCGCTGAGGCGCACTCAGCGGCCTGCCAGCAGGGCCCTGGCCCTGGGCAGCGCTGGGTCCTGGTCGCTCCCGGCCAGCTCCAGCTGATCAAGGTCGGGCAGGGCCTCGTCGGGTTGCAGGCCGCGGTCCAGCAGCAACTGGCCGCCTGGTGTGCGATAGACGGCCGTGGTCAGCTTTACGCCGCTGTTGGCCGACAGCTTGCGAACGGTCTGGATGCTGCCGCGTCCGAAGGTCTTGCTGCCCAGCAACTTGGCGCGGCCGTTGTCGCGCAGCGCCGCCGCAATGATCTCGGCGCCGGAGGCCGTCCCGCCATCGACGAGTACGACCAGCGGCAGCTGCGTCAGGTCCTCGGGCCAAGCACCCCGCGCGCGCGAGTTCCTGCGGTCTGCGGTGTAGGTGTGGTTGGCTTCTGGGATGCGGCCCTCGGTGCGCGTGACGACGGCTTGCTCGGGCAGGAACATCGCAGCCACTTCGATGCTGGTTTCCAGCAGGCCGCCGGGTGAGCGCCGCAGGTCCAACACCAGGCCTTTGAGCTTCCCGCCTTGCTGAAGGTCACGGAAGACGCTGCGCAGTTCGTCTGCGGTCTTGTCGGTCAGGCCGCGCACGCGCAGGTAGCCGAGGTCGCCCGCCCAACGCAGACCGGTGACCGGCTTGAACACGACGGGCTGGCGCACCAGCTTCAGCGTGCGCGGGGCGGACTCTCCCGGTCGGCGGATCGTCAGTGTCAGCTCGGTGCCAGGCTTACCTTTCAACTTCGCAATGGCCTGGGCGAGTTCGGTTTCCTCCAACGATTCGCCGTCGATGTCGAGGAGGTAGTCGCGCGGCCTTAGGCCTGCACGCTCGGCAGGCGAGCCCTCGTGCGTCGTGACGATCGTTGGCAGGCCCGCCCGGTGCACCAGTTCGATGCCGATGCCCACGGTATCCGTCTGACGCTGGCTCGTCAGGTCGTTGAATGCGTCGGCTTCGAGGAAGGTGGAGGCGCTGTCCAGCTCCTTGAACATGCCCCTCGTGCAAGCATTGATCAGCCGGTCTTCAGCCATGGGAGTGACGTAGTCGGTACGGATGATCTGGAAGCTGGCGGCCAAAACCTGCAGCGATTCCAGCGGCAGACGCTTCGCGAGGGGTGATCGCAATTGCGGCTGCGGCTGCGGTTTCGGCTGCAGCAGCGGTTGCAGTGGAGGTAGTGGTTGTAGTTGAGTTCCCGTCTGCGGCAGCGCTTGCGCCGCAAGTGCAGCAGCTAGCAATGTCGTCAAGACCGCGCATCGGATTGAAATGGGTTGTGCCATATGGAGATGATGGGGAACAGTGAACAGGAAATCAGCGCTTCTCGACCAGCGTCGATTCAACGCCGCTCTCGTCGCGCAGCCGAACGGCGGTGGCACGCGCCTCGTCGGCGCTCGGGAAGGGCCCGGCGCGCAGCCGGTGCACGCCGCCTTCGCGGACGACGGTCAGCAGCGGCAGCAGCGTCAGGTCGGCCTCGGCAATGCGCTGGCGTAGGCTTTCAGCGCCGTCCAGCTTGGCGAAGGCGCCGAACTGCAGCCAGGCGCCGGGGCCGGTGCTGGCAACCGTGGCTGCCATGTTGCCGGTTGTCTCGCGCTGCGGCGCGCCGGGCGGCGTGTCGGGCACGAAAACAGGCGTCGGTTCGCCCGCCGGCTTCTGGAAGGTGCCGGCGCGGATCTCGGCATAGGTGATGCGTCGCACCTCCACCGGCGCCACGCCGCGCAGCAGATCGAGCTTGAGGGCGGCCGTGTAGCTGAGGTCGACGATGCGGCCCTTGTGGAAGGGGCCGCGGTCGTTGATGCGCACGATGACCTCGCGGCCGTTGGCCGGGTTGCGCACGCGGGCATAGCTGGGGATGGGCAGCGTCGGATGAGCCGCCGTCATCGCATACATGTTGTAGACCTCGCCGCTGGCGGTGGGCCGGCCGTGGAACTTGCGGCCGTACCAGGAGGCCAGGCCGCGGTCGGCATAAGGGCTGTCGCCGGTGATGGGTTCGTAGCGCTCGCCCTGCACCTCATAGGGCTTGTTGGGGCCGCCGCTGCGCACGGGCTCGATGCGCGGCGCGGCGTCGGGCACCTTGGCGAGGTCGGACGGCGGATTGGGCAGCGGGCCGTCACGCTCGATGCCGACCGGCGCCACGGCCGAGCGGGTCGCGCAGCCGGTCATCAGTGCGAGCAGCAGCAGTGCGATGGGCAGGCCAGTATGCTGCACGCTGTTCCTGCAATGTCGAAGCCATGCCATGAGCAATTTCGTCTTTCCTCCAGCCGAGATCCCCAGTGCCGCCGTGCGCGGCACGGATGCCCGTTACGCGGTCAGCCGCATCTTCTGCGTCGGCCGCAACTATGCCGATCATGCCCGCGAGATGGGTGCCGACCCGACGCGCGAGCCGCCCTTCTACTTCACCAAGCCGGCCACGGCACTGACGCCCTCGGGCTCGACGGTGCCCTATCCGACCGAGACCAGGAACTACCACTACGAGATGGAACTGGTGCTGGCCATCGGCGCGCCGGTGTTCAAGGTCACGCCCGAAGCGGCCGTCGCCGCCATCTGGGGCTATGCCGCGGGTCTGGACATGACGCGCCGCGACCTGCAGGCGGTGGCCAAGGCGGCGGGCAGGCCTTGGGACACCGCCAAGGGCTTTGACCAATCCGCCATCCTCGGCGACATCGTGCGCAAGAGCGAACTGGGCGCGCTCGACAAGGGCGCCATCACGCTGGCTGTCAATAGCGTCGAGAAGCAGCATGGCGACCTGGCCGACATGATCTGGAACCAGGCGGAGATCGTCTCCAACCTGAGCCACCTCTACCACCTGCATCCGGGCGACCTGATCTACACCGGCACGCCGGCCGGCGTGGGCGCCGTGGTGGCGGGTGACGTCATCGTCGGGCGCATCGAAGGCCTGGGCGAGATCATGCTGACCATCGGCCCGGCGGAGTGACGATGTTCTCCACCGAAGAGACTTTGGCGCAGGCGCGCTCACGCAACATCCACGAGGCATTGGCCGAGGACATCGGCAAATGCGACTGGACGGCGCTGCTCGTGCCCTTGGCCAAGCGCGTGGCCGCCCAGGTGCGCGTGCGCGAGGCCGCGGTGCTGTGTGGCCGCGACTGGTTCGACGGTGTGTTTGCCGCACTGGATGCAACGGCGCGCATTGAATGGCTGTACGAGGAAGGCGCCGTGATGGTGGCGGACAGCATCGCCTGCCGCATCGAGGCCGATGGCCGTGCGCTGCTGAGCGCCGAGCGGCCGGCGCTGAATTTCCTGCAGCTGCTGTCTGGCACGGCGACGATCACGCGCGCGCATGTTGATGCCGTGGCCGGCGCCAGCACCAACCCGCGCGGCTGCGCCATCCTGGACACACGCAAGACCATCCCCGGCCTGCGCCTGGCGCAGAAGTACGCGGTGCGCGTCGGCGGCGGGCAGAACCAGCGGCTGGCGCTTTATGCCGGCATCCTCATCAAGGAAAACCACATCGCCGCAGCGGGTGGCGTGGGCGCTGCCTTGCGTGCAGCGCAGGGGCTGAATGCGGGTGTGGACATCCAGATCGAAGTCGAAACCATCGCGCAATTGCATGAGGCACTGGACGCCGGCGCCGTCAGCGTGCTGCTGGACAACTTCAGCGAAGCGCAGATGCGCGAGGCCGTGGCGGTGAATGCCGCGTATTCGGCTCAAGCGCTGCTGGAGGTCTCGGGCGGTGTCGCATTGGATCAGCTGCGCTGGATTGCCGCGACCGGCGTGGACCGCATCTCCATCGGCCGCCTGACCAAGGATGTCAGGGCGGTCGACTACTCGATGCGGGTGCTCGGTCCGGTCTAGCGACGACGCTTCAGCAGGCCAAGCAGGGCCAGGCCGGTGAGGCCCAGGGTGCCGGGCTCGGGCAGGCGGCCCGGCAATTCAGCGCCGGCCAGCAGGAAGATGTCGCCAAAGCCACCGGTGTCGCAGGGGCCGACGGATCCGCCGTTCTCCAAGGCCGGGCCCGAGCCCCTGACCCCGGTGTTGAAGCAGCCCATCCAGACCTGGACCGACATCGTGTCGTAACCCTGGTTCTCCAGGCCCCGCAGATCCAGCGTGGGCAGGTAGTTGATGAATTCGACCTCGTTGGAGGCGCGATTGGTCTTGACGAGGTCGCCGCCGTTCGGGCAGTTGCTGCCATCCGGCGAGGGGTAGGAGACCGTGGCGTTGACGACGCAGATCGCGCCRACGGTCAGCGCGAAGTCGGCGGCGCCGGGCGTCGTGATGGCGCTGCCGTCGAAGGTCTTGTCCGACGAGTACAGCAACGGGTCCTTGAAGATGTTGTTGGGGTCCAGCGCCTGGGTCTCGAAGTATTTGTTGCCCAGGTTACCGTCGGTGTCGCGCACCGTGACCAACGCCCAGATGGGAATGCTGGAGGTGTCGTTCTGCGGGTTGTTGAAGTCGAAGGCGATGGCCATCTCGTGATAGGCCCCGCCGAAGGTCAACTTCTGGTTGAGGGTGCTCAGGCCGGTGTCCCAGCTGAAGGGCGTATCGCCCGCCAGGCCGCCGTTGTTCGCCGGGTCGTTGCCGTCGCCGGTGAAGAAATACTTCTTGGTGCCGCCGTTGTTCGTCGAGAAGCCATCCTCCGACGGCATGAGCTGGTCGCCGTTGTTCAGGATGTTGCCGTTGTTGGCGGTGACGACGATGGTGTCGATCAGCGCGCCCTGGCTGGCGGCAAAGCTGTAGGGGCCGTTGAAGCCCGCGTAGCCCTTGGCGGCCAGGTGATCCAGCACCGTCGTGGAGCAGGAGACGACGTTGCCAAAGGTGGCACAGGCGGAGTTGGGAGAGGGGTAGGTCGGCGAGTAGACCGGCAGTGGCGCTGCGGCGGCCAGGCCGGCAGGGAAGAGCAGGGCGAGAAGCCACTGCGGTTGGATGCCCCAGGAAGTCTTCTTCATATGTCACCTCTCACGCGAAGCGTTGGCTTCGCGATGAGAAATGAGCATTTATCGGGCCAGGCCCCCTAAGTTGTTGAATTGGCTGCGTTTGACTTTTGACCCGTCGTCGCACTGTCAAAGGACTCGACAGCCGCGAATGAGTGGGACACCGTTGTCAACCTTCGCGCGCCGAGATGGCTGGCGCGACGAGTTCTCAGCCGTCGAACCAGGGCTCGTTGGGAAGGTCGTCAAAGACTTTCCTGAGCCCGGCACTCCAGCCCGTGCGCAGGGCCTGGAAATAAGGATCGTCGCGGCCGATGCGGTTGGGCGGCTTCATGGCCTGCTCGAACTGGTTGGCGCGCAGCATGATCATGTCGATGGGCAGGCCGACCGACAGATTGGACTGGATGGTCGAGTCGAAGCTGACGAGGGTGCACTTGGCAGCCTCGTCCAGCGCCGTCGTGTCGTAGCGGATGACGCGGTCGATGATGGGTTTGCCGTATTTGCTCTCGCCGATCTGGAAGTAGGGCGTGTCCTCGGTCGCTTCGATGAAATTGCCCTGCGGGTAGACATGGAAGAGGCGCGGGCCTTCACCCTTGATCTGGCCGCCAAGCAGCATGTTGGCGCCGAAGTCGACGCCGTTGTGCTGGTTGTCGCTGTCGCGGTTGACGATCTCCTTGAGCGTGCGGCCCAGCAGCACGGCCGCGTCGTACAGGGTGGGCACGTTGAGCAGGTGTTCGCCGTCGCCATGCAGGCGCTGGTTCAGCACGGAGATAACGGATTGCGTCGTCGCCAGGTTGCCTGCGGTCAGGATGACGATCTCGCGCTGGTGCGGGATCTGGAACTGGTACATCTTGCGAAAGCTGGCGATGTGATCCACGCCCGCATTGGTGCGGGTGTCGGACGCGAACAGCAGGCCCGCACGCAGGCGCATGGCGACGCAATAGGTCATGGTGTGGTCCCGGCGAATGAGCTGGAGGGCATGTTACGGCTGGCCTGTGCCCTTGCTGGTGCAATGGGCAGGCAGGCAGCCCAGGCCGCGCAGCGACGCCTCGACGGCTTCATCCAGCGGCGTGTGGGGCTCGCGGCCCAGGGCGGCGACGAGGCGGCTGTTGTCCATGCGCACCGGCTGGCGCCACAGATAGCGCATCTCGCGCATCTCCTTGAAGGTCGTGACGAAGGGCGAAGCGAGAGTCAGCAGCCACCAGGGGAAGGCAGAGATACGCGGCGGCTTGCCGCCCCGGGCGACGACGACGCGCTGGATGGCCTCGGCCAGCTCGCGGCCGCTGGCGTCCCAGTGGCCGCTCATGTGGAAGTTGGCGAAGGCGGGCAGTGTCGCGCGTCGTTCCAGCAACTCCACCATCGTGCGGGCGACATCCGGCAGATAGGCCCATTGGTGGCCAGCGCCGGCGGCGGCCGGGTTGCTGATGGACGTCACCGGCTTGTCGGGCTTCACCAGGCCTTGCGAGAACCAGTTGTTGCCGACCCGCGGACCGAAGAAGTCGCCGGCACGCAGCACGATGACGCGCAGCCCCGTCTCGCTGGCCGCTCGCAGCCGCGCCTCCATCTCGGCGCGGATGGCGCCCTTGCGCGTCACCGGCCGCTGCGGCGCGTCCTCGTGCAGCAGCGGGAAAGCATCGGGGCCGTAGTTGTAGACCGTGCCCGGCAGCAGCAGCGTCGCACCCAGGGCGCGGGCGGCGGCGATGCTGTGCTCCAGCATCGGCAGCACGAGGCGATCCCAGTCGCGGTAGCCCGGCGGGTTGACGGCATGAACGATGACGTCGCAGCCCTGGGCGGCAGCGAGCACGTCGGCCGCGTTCAGCGCATCGCCGCGCAGCCATTGGATGCCGTCACTCTGCGCGTGCGCCGTCGGGAGGCCACGCTTGAGCCCCTTGACCAGCCAGCCCGTGTCGCGCAACTGGCGTGCCACCTCGCCGCCAATGCCGCCACTCGCGCCGAGCACCAGGACCGTCTTGCTGCTTGTTTCCATGTCGTTCTCCAGAAGTTGATGGAACGGATTCTGGGAAGTGACGGCTTGATTGGGAATTGCTGAAGGTAGTGTCGTAGATATACATTTATGTATGGCTTCGACACTGCCCTGGGACCTGCTGCACACTTTTCTCGGCGTGCTGCGCGAGGGTTCGCTGTCGGGCGCGGCGCGGGCACTGGGGTTGACGCAGCCCACCGTCGGCCGCCATGTCGCCGCGCTGGAGCAGGCGCTCGGCCAGCCCCTCTTCACCCGCTCGCCCACCGGCCTGCTGGCCACGGAGGCGGCGCTGGCCCTGCGCGGCCACGCCGAGCAGATGGAAGCCGCGGCGGCCGCGCTGCAACGGGCGGCGACGGCGCGCGGTAGCGAAGTGAGGGGCACGGTGCGGGTGACGGCCAGCGAGGTCATCGGCGTCGAGGTGCTGGCAGGCGTCTTCGCCACGCTGCGCACTGCTCACCCCGGCCTGGTCCTGGAGCTGGCCCTGAGCAACCAGCTGCAGGATCTGCTGCGCCGTGAAGCCGACATCGCTGTGCGCATGACGCCGCCCGAACAGGGCCAGTTGATCGCGCGCCGCATCGGCAGCATTGAGCTGGGCCTGCATGCGCGCACCGACTACCTCGACCGCCACGGCCGGCCGGCGACGCTGGCAGAACTGCAGGGCCACACGCTGATCGGCTTCGACACCGTGACGCCCTTCATCCGTGCCGGGTCCAAGCGCCTGAGCGGCATCAGCCGTGACAGCTTTGCGCTGCGCAGCGATTCCGACCTCGCCCAGCTGGCACTGGTGCGTGCTGGCGCCGGCATCGGCATGTGTCAGGTCGCACTGGCGCGGCGTGCGCCCGTGCTGGAGCGCGTGCTGGCCGACCAGTTCGCCTGGCCGCTGGAGACCTGGGTCGCCATGCACGAGGACCTGCGCCAGAACACGCCCTGCCGAGTCGTCTTCGAGGCGCTGGTGGACGGGCTCACGCGCCACATCGCCGTCTGAGGCTCAGCGCACGGGATTCGATGCCGGTGTGGACGCCGGTCCTGAGGCTGGCGGGAAGGATGGCGGCGAGGAGGAGGCGGGCGAAGACGGTGGCGGCAGCGGCGGCGGCGCAGCCTGCGAGGTGGCGGCGTTGGCCGACGGCAGCGGCTGCTGCTCGGAACGGCAGGCCGCCAGCGGCGCCACGGTGACCACGACCGCGAGCGTCAGTGCGCATCGACAGGATGTCAAAGCAGGGAGTGACATGGGCACCTCACTCAGCAGCGGCAAATGGACGCGTTACTTCTTGGGCGCAACGCTGAGCGCCTGGGCCATCTCCAGGTGGTGCCTCAGGCCGGGCAGGGTCCTTTCGGCCCAGGCCTTGATCTCGGGATCCTTGGCATTCTGGGCGGCGTCCTGGAAGAGCTTGATCGTGTTCTGGTGGGCCTTCACGCCGAAGGTCTTGGCGTAGCGTTCGTCGAACTTGTCGTTGTCGCCGGCATCGATGAGCTTGATCTCGGCCTTCTGCTTGACGGAAGGGCCGTCGGGCAGCGTGACGTTCTTGCTGGCAGCCAGGGCCTTGAGCTCATCGGCCACCTTGGTGTGGTCGGTGATCATCGAATCGGCGAAGGACTTCACATCGGCATTCTTGGCCTTGGACTGTGCGAGCTTGCTGGCCTCGATCTCGGCCGCGCCGGCGTGAGCTGCCTCCTTCATGAAGGACTTGTCCGAGCGGGCGTGGGCCTGGCCGGCAAAGGCGGCACTGGCAAGCATCAGGGTGACGCTCATGAATTTCTGGGCGGTGCGCATGGGGGCTCCTTGACGGGTTGAGGCGGACGGCTGAAGCCGGCATGCGCAACGGCACCACCGGACTAACGCCCAATCTAGGCGGCGGTACATGCCGACAGCGTCAGCCGAGGACGAAGCTGCTGTAGGAGAACCGGCGGCCGGCAGCTTCCGACAGCGGCGCGTGGCGCCGGCCGACAACCCGCCAGCCTCCTGCTGTCTAGGCTGCAGGATCAGTCAATGCCAAGGAGCCGACATGCACGACGACGACAGCCGCAGCTATCCATCGGACAATGACGTGAGCACCGAAGAAGACCTCAGTGGCCCGGCCGCCGCGAAGAAGATCACCGATCTCGTCAAGGCCGGCAACAGCTGCTTCTTCTGCACCCTCGGCATGGGCACGCGGCAACTGCATGCCCGCCCGATGACCGTCATCGAGGTCGACGACAGCGGCGCCCTGTGGTTCTTCAGCGAGATCGACAGCCTGAAGAACATCGAACTCGACCGCGATCCGCGCGTCACGCTGTTCTTCAAGGAGGGGGACAACGGCGGCCACCTCAAGCTCGACGGCAGCGTCGAGCAGGTCACTGACAAGGCCACCATCCACCGGCTCTGGAGTCCCAAGCTGCGGGCCTGGTTCACGCAAGGCGAGGACGATCCCCGCATCTGCTTACTGCGCGTCGACGCGCTCAGCGGCGAATACTGGGACAACCGCCACGGCAGCGCCATCGCCGGCCTCAAGCTGTTGTTCGGCGCCATCACGGCCCAGCGCGTTGACGAGGGTGTGCATGGGCATCTGAAGCTCTGAGGCACCTCCCCATTCGTCGCCCAACAAAAAAGCACCTGGCATTACTGCAAGGTGCTTGAGACTTTTGGTGCGCCCGGTTGGGATCGAACCAACAACCCCTGCCTTCGGAGGGCAGTACTCTATCCATTGAGCTACGGGCGCGAAGCCGTGCATTCTAGCAGCGGGGTACCAAGGCCCCGGGGCAGCGTCGGGGCCTGCCTATAATTCGGCGGTTTTTCGTGTCGCGCACCCAGCCCGGCATGAAGCGAGACCCGACCGACGAAGATCGACAAGAGGAATTCATGAGCGCCAGCCACGATCACGACCACGACCACGACGACGCCCACACCGGGCCGATCAAGACCCCCAAGCAACTCGCCTGGGCCGTGCTGTTCGCCTTCGTGGTGCCGGTCATCGTCATCATCCTGCTGGCCAATTACGTCACCACCGACACCAAGCCGGCGGCCGGCACGGCTGCCTTCGAGGCCCAGGCCATTGCCGCGCGCATTGCGCCGGTCGCTCACGTCGAGGTCAAGGACGTCAACGACGCCGCCACCATGAAGACGGGCGAGCAGGTCTTCCAGGCCCAGTGCTCGGCCTGCCACGCCACCGGCGCCGCCGGCGCACCCAAGCTGGGCGACGCGTCGGCCTGGGGCCCGCGCATCAAGAGTGGCTTCGACACGCTGGTGCATTCGGCGCTCAAGGGCAAGGGCAATATGGGCCCGCAGGGCGGCGGCGACTTCAGCGACTTCGAAGTCTCCCGTGCCGTCGTCTACATGGCCAACCAGGGTGGCGCCAAGTTCGACGAGCCCAAGATGGCCGCGCCGGCTGCTTCGGCCGCGCAGTAAAGCTTCGGCTTGAATCCCGCCAAGGGCTGCTTCGGCAGCCCTCGTCGTTTCTGGCTCAGGCGCCAGGGCGGCGCACGAAGCCGAAGCGCTCCGGCAGCTCACCCGACAGGAACTCCTGTGGCGTCCAGCGGCCCTGCTCGACGGCGTCGGCCGCCGGACCCATGTCGGCCGTGTGCACCAGGCCCAGACCGAGGTCAGTGAGCAAGTAGAGGCGCCCTTCCTCGTCCAGCCAGCTGGATTGCACGATGGCCTCGGCGCCGGTGTGGCTCAGCACCCGGCCATCGGGCTGCAGCCGCCAGATCCACGGCGTTGACTCCAGCTCCACATAGACCCGCTGCGGCCCGTTCTGGAAGAACCAGCAGCCAGCCGCGTCGGCCGCGTAGTTGCGCTCGATGAAGGCGCGCAGCTTGTCGTGGTTGATGCGGCTGCCTTTGACCTCGGGGAAGGGGCCGGCGTGCTGGATGCGTTCGTCGCGCATATACCAATCACCACGGGCGTCCAGCGCCAGCCAGCCGTAGCAGTGCGGGACGTTGGGCCACTTCTTGAGGGCCGCTTCGACGATGGGGTCCATGCAAGACCTCCTTCAGCGTTGCTTCCAGAGCCAGTCGCAGACCTGCTCGGGCATGGTCAGCAGATGGCCCGGCAAGCGGCCGGCGGGGAAGCCGACATGGCCGCCGTGGCCGGGCTGCCAGAGTGTCACATGGGCCCCCACCTCGGCGGCGTGTGGCAGGCTGCCCCCGGGCACGAAAGGGTCGTTGCGGGCGTTCAGCACCAGGGCCGGGATGCGGATGCGGTGCAGGTGCGGTTTGGCGGCCGCGCGGGTCCAGTAGTCCTCGGTGTTCCTGAAGCCGTGCAGCGGCGCGGTGAACAGGTTGTCGAACTCGTAGATGGTCGACGCGCGCTTGAGCCGCTCGCCATCGAACAGGCCCGGATGCTGCTGCAGCTTGCGCAGGGCCTTGGGAATCATGGTGCGCAGGAAGCGGCGCGCATAGACCTGCCTGTTGAAGCCGCGGTCGATGGCAGCGCCAGCGGCGGCGAGGTCGATGGGCGAGCAGATCGAGCAGACCGCCTGGGCGACCTGGGCCGCACTGTGGCCGGCTTCCTCCGCCCAGCGCATCAGTGCATTGCCGCCCAGGGACACGCCCGCGACGAGGAGCTTGCTGCCATGGCGCTCGCGCAGGCGCTGCAATATCCAGCCGACCTCCTCGAAGTCGCCCGAGTGGTAGGCGCGCGGGCCGCGGTTCAGTTCACCCGAGCAGCCGCGGAAGTGGGGCAGGGCCATGGCCCAACCGCGTGCGCGGGCGACGCTGGCGAAGGCGACGCTGGAGTGGCTGGTGCGATCGCCTTCCAGGCCGTGGAACAACACCAGCAGCGGCGTCTCCGGCGGGCGCCCAAGTCGGTCGCCGGGCCGCTCCCAAGACCGACTTGGCCCCCCCGGGGGGTCGGACGCGTACTCGCGTGCGGGGGGCTCACCACCAGCCAGGAAGTCGACATCAATGAAGTCGCCGTCCGGTGTGTCCCAGCGCTCGCGCGTCCAGTTCGGCGGCGGGCCGTCGTGTTGGCGGCTGAAGAGGGCGGGCCAGATGGTCTGGGCGTGGCCGCCGGGCAGCCAGCGGGGGGCGCGGTACTGCATGCGCCGACTCCTAGTGAAGCGTGCCGGCGTCGGCGACGAGCTCCTGGACATCACCCGCATTGCCGGGGCTGGCGTGGTGCAGCACCAGGCGCCAGCCGAGCGCCGTCTTCAGATAGACATTGGTCGCGATGACCCAAGCCTGCTGGGCCTCGCCATGCAACTGCACGCGCTCCAGCACATGGTGGATGGCGCAATCGCCGCTGTGCAGTCGGCGCACGCGCTCGGGGTGGACGCTGACCGCGCCACGCTGGAACACCGCTTCGAAGGCGGCGCGAATGGCAGGCAGGCCGACGATGCGCGGGCCGCCCGGGTGGACGCAGGCCACTTCCTCGTCATCGGCCCACAGGGCCATCAGGTGATCCAGGTCGGCGTGCTGCAGCGCCTCGTAGAACTGGGCCTCGGTGTCGTCGGGCGAGGCAAGCAGGGCGGCGGTCTGGGCGGCGGAGCGGGGCATGGCGCGATTGTAGGAAGTCGGACGGCGCTACATTGACCCCGCCCCAACCGCTGCCTGATCCCAACCGATGTTTTCGCTGAAAGCCGTTGCGTCCCTGTTCCTTTGTCTGTTGCTGGTGGCCTGCGGTGGCGGTGGCGGTGATGCCGCGCCAGCGCCTGGGCCGGTCACCGTGCCCCCCCTCGGGGCCCAATGCCTGAGCGGCTCCGTCGCGCGCCTGGCTCTGCCCGCCGCAGCCGGTGCGGGGCACAACCAGGAGCTGGCGGTGCTTGCCTGCCCCGGCTCGCGGCTGGACACGGTGCAGTGGCGCCAGACCGATGGCGCCGTGCAGGCCCTCGGTTCGGCGCGTTCGCAGGCCCTCAGCGTCGCACCGGCTGCGGCGGGCCGCTTCACGTTCAGCGTGGACTTCACCGACGCCAAGGGGGCGATCTACAGCGGCCAAGCCGAGCTCAACGCCACGGCACCCGACGCGACGCCGATGGTGATCCGCGGCGAACCGTCGGTGTGGGCGGGCGGCCAGACGTCGTTGCGCGCCTGGGTCGAGGGGCTGGCCGTGGCCGACTACCCGCTGGCGCGCGTGCGCTGGAGCCGCGTCGACGGCCCGGACGTGAACCTGGGCGATGCAAGCCAATGGCGCGTCATCTTTACCGCGCCTGCGGTGGCCGAAGACAGCCTGCTGCGCCTGCGCGCCGAGGCCACGCTGGCCGATGGGCGCAGCCTCAGCCAGGATTTCAGCCTGCTCGTGCAGGCCTCACCGCCCGCTGTGGCCTCGCCGCTGTTCGGCGCTGGCAACCTGTCCTCGCGCGCCTACCCCTATGTGGCCGGCGGCGCACACGCGGCCGAATTGCGCGACTGCATCTACACGCCCGCCCTGACCAATGCCACGCTCTGCACGCTGGGCCGCCTGCCGCTGCTCGGCACCGAGACGCGCGGCGAGCTGCCCACCGTGGAGCAGGTGATGGCCCGCGTGCTGGTGTCCAACGACTGGATGGGCCAGCGCTTCGAGGCCTTCCTGCGCGAGCAGGACGTGAACGGCGACTTCCGCCGCTTGCTCAACGCCACCACGGCCATCGTCATCGGCGGCCGGGTGCGGCCGGCCTTCTACTGGAGCGCCACCGGCGCCATCTATCTCGATGCCGACTACCTCTGGCAGACGCCTGCCGAGCGCGACAGCGTCAGCGAAGCGCCCGACCCGCGCAGTGACTATGGGCTAGACCTCGCCTACGCGATGCTGTGGCGCTATGTGCAGGGTAATCAGTCGGCCGGTGGGCGCCCGTCCGTGCTGGCGCGCGGCTCACGCGACAGCGCCGCGCTGATCCCGGCACTCGGCCGCCTGCTGTACCACGAGCTGACGCACGCCAACGACTTCCTGCCGCCCCGCGTGCACCTGCTGCTCAACAGCGGCTTGCGCGTCTACGAGGCCATTCCCGCCAACACTGCGTCCGAACAGCTGCGCACGCAACTGCCGTTCTATTCACAGGAGATGGTCGACCTGGGCCGCGTGCAGTTTTTCGGCGTGGCGTCCACGGCGGTGCAGCGCGCCTACCAGCCGGCCGACATCGTGCGTTTCTTCAGCAGCGACCGCGTCACCGACGACTACAGCTATTCCTGGCCCAGCGGCCAGAGCGTGCCGCGCGAGGATGCGGCGATGCTGGCCGAGGAGGCGCTGATGCAGCTGCGCCACGGCGTGCTGCGCGATGTCGCGGTGACGCCGCAATTCCTGAGCGGGGCGAGCGCCGACCAGCCCGTGAGCTGGGGCCAGCGCGGCCGCGTGGGTGATGCCGCCATCAAGTCGCGCGTGGCGCTGGTGCTGGCCCAGACCATGCCCTGGCTGCCCGCCGGTTTCACCGACGGCCTGGCCGCGCCAGTGCCGCTGCGGGCCGGCCTGACCTGGGGTCAGAACCTCGACCAGGGTGCGCTGGCTGTTGGGACGGTGAAGCCGCTGTCGGCGACGGAGCGCGCGCTGGAGGCTGATCTGGACACCCAGCGGCGCGGCAGCCGCAGGGCGGCCGCGTTGGCGCGTTAGTGTCCGCTGGAGAGGACCTCGCCGGCCTTGAGCTTGTAGGCCGTGCCGCAGTAAGGGCACTGGCCCTGGCCGCCATGGGTCAGGTCGATGAAGACCTTGGGATGCGCGCTCCACAGCGGCATCTTGGGGTTGGGGCAGAAGACCGTGCCGTTGTCGTTGCAGTCCTTGGCGGTCACTTCGACAGTGGCGGCGGGCGTGGTGGTGGTGCTCATGTTGTTTGCTCTCAGACCGCGGTCAGCCACTCGGCGTACTTGGGATTGCGGCCGTTGACGATGTCGAAGAAGGCCGACTGGATCTTTTCGGTGATGGGGCCGCGCGACCCCGAACCAATCTCGACACGGTCCAGCTCACGGATGGGCGTCACTTCAGCGGCGGTGCCAGTGAAGAAGGCCTCGTCGCAGATATAGACCTCGTCGCGGGTGATGCGCTTCTCGACCAGCTTGAGGCCCAGGTCCTGGCAGATCGCGAAGATGGTGTTGCGGGTGATGCCATTGAGCGCGCCGGCCGACAGGTCGGGCGTGTAGACAACGCCGCCCTTGATGACGAACAGGTTCTCGCCGGCGCCTTCGGACACGAAGCCGGAGGCGTCCAGCAGCAGGGCCTCGTCGTAGCCGTCGTCGGTGGCTTCCATGTTGGCCAGGATGGAGTTGGTGTAGTTGGACACCGTCTTGGCCTGCGTCATCGTGATGTTGACGTGGTGGCGCGTGTAGGAGCTGGTCTTGACGCGGATGCCGCGCTTCATGCCTTCCTCGCCGAGGTAGGCGCCCCAGCTCCAGGCGGCCACCATCAGGTGCACCTGGTTGCCCTTGGGGCTGACGCCCAGCTTCTCGGAGCCGATCCAGATCAGCGGGCGGATGTAGGCGCTCTTCAGGCCGTTGGCCTTGACCACCTCGCGCTGGGCCTCGTTGACCTGCTCCACCGAGAAGGGGATCTTCATGCGCAGGATCTTGCCGCTGTTGAACAGGCGCTGCGTGTGCTCCTGCAGGCGGAAGATGGCGGTGCCGTTGACCGTGTCATAGGCGCGCACGCCCTCGAAGGCGCCGCAGCCGTAATGCAGGGTGTGGGTCAGCACGTGGATCTTGGCGTCGCGCCAGTCGACGAGCTCGCCGTCCATCCAGATCTTGCCGTCGCGGTCATGCAGGGGGGCGGGAACCATCGTTACTCCAGTGCGTGCGGGGTGAAAGCGGGCGATTTTACGAAGCTTGGGCTGCGCGGATCAGCCGCCACTCGACGAGCTTGCCTTTCACCAGCTTGACTTCGACGGCGTCGCCACCGGCGTCGCGCCAGACAAAGGTCTCCGGCGCCTGCTTTTGCCCCAAGCTGCCGGCCAGGCCGATCAGGTCCACCAGCTTCATGCCGGCGTGCAGTTTGCTGTTCAACATGACGGCATTGGCCACCGAGCCCAGCGGGGCCGCGCCGGCCACCTTCATGACCCGCATCAGCCGCGAGATCTGCAACAGCAGCCAGAAGACGATGCCCGTCGTCGCGAAGATGACGCCCTGCCAGCCGAGCAGCGCCCCGCCACCAATGAGAGCCACCAGCGCCAGGCCAACACCGATCCACGGATTCATGCTTGCGGGTCCTTCAGCCCATCGTCGCGTTGCCAGGCATAGGCGCGCTCGACCTTGGCCACGCGCAGCGTGTAGTGCTGGTACCAATCGCTGCGGCCGGTGTCGCGCGCGATCTTGTGCTCGGCGTTGCGGCGCCAGGCGGCAATGTCCTCGGGGCTGCGCCAGTAGGAGACCGTGATGCCTAGGCCATCCTCGCCGCGGGTGCTCTCCACGCCCAGATAACCCGGCTGCTCGGAAGCCAGGGCCGCCATGCGGTCAGCCATGTCGCCATAGCCGCCGTCAACGGGCGTGCGCTGGCTGGTGAAGATGACGGCGTAGTAGGGGGGCTCGGGCAGTGCGCTCATGGCGCACATCCTGCCACGCCGTCAGGCCGCTAGCGGCAGGCGGGTCACCTCGACGCTGTCGGCCGAGCGCTGCGTCGGCCCATGGTAGACAGCCTCGATGTTGTTGCCGTCGGGGTCCAGCACGAAGGCGGCGTAATAGCCCGGGTGGTAGTGGCGCGGCCCCGGGGTGCCGTGATCGCGGCCGCCGGCGGACAGCGTCATCGCATGGAAGCGCCGGACCTCATCCTCGCTGTGGGCCTGGAAGGCCAGATGCACATGTGACACGCGGCCATCGGCCTTGTCGACGTAGAACTCGTCGGCGTAGAAGCAGCCCTCTGCTTCGCCGAAGGCCTCGAGCCGCCCGATGGCGTCCAGCGCCGCACGGTAGAAGCGCCGGCTGGCCGCCAGGTCGCTCACGCGCAGATGCACGTGGTCGAGCAGGCGGCCGCAGTGCTCCATATCCGTCCTACTTGGTTACTTTGAGCAGCACGCAGCGCACCCATTGCCCCGATTCGAGCGCGTCCTTGTGGCCGTTCAGGAACTGTTCGGCCGTCGAGTTGCGCGCGGTGAAGCACATGCCGTGCAGGATGCCCATGCGTGGCACGGGCCGCGACCATTTGCGCTCGACGACGCCGTTGAACCAGGACACCTGCTCATCGTCGCTGTCCACGTCGGCGCGGCCCAGCAGCAGCACGACCTCGTATTTGTCCTCGGTCAGCGGCTCGGCCGCGCTGGTCAGCACCTGCAGGCCGCCGTCGCTCATGTTCAGCACCAGGCCGGCCGGCCCCTGGCTGAACTGCACCGGCTTGAAGACCCAACCGGGCAGGGAGTCGGCATCGTGCTGGGCGGCCAGGAAATCGGTGCGGGCGTGCTGCCTGAGATTGGCGGGATCTGACATGAACGGGGTCCTCCGGTGCGAGGCCCCGATCCTAAGCAGACTTTGGCGTGGCGTGCACCATGGAAACCTGTTGTCTCAGTTTCAAATGAGCCCGCGCAAGACCTCGATGGCTTGCTCCACCCGCTCGACGGCATGGATGGTCAGCCCCTCGATGGCCTTCTTGGGTGCATTCGCCTTGGGCACGACGGCGACGCTGAAGCCCAGCTTGGCGGCTTCCTTCAGGCGCTCCTGGCCGCGCGGCGCGGGGCGAACCTCGCCGGCCAGGCCGACCTCGCCAAAGGCGATGAAGCCACGCGGCAGGGCCTTGCCGCGCAGCGAACTCTGGATGGCCAGCAGCACGGCCAGGTCGGCCGCCGGCTCGCTGATGCGCACGCCGCCGACCGCGTTGACGAACACGTCCTGGTCGCCCGTGGCCACGCCCGCATGCCGGTGCAGCACGGCCAGCAGCATCGCGAGGCGGTCGCGGTCCAGGCCGACGGACAGGCGCCGCGGGCTGACGCCGCCGCTGTCCACCAGCGCCTGCAGCTCGACCAGCAGCGGCCGCGTGCCCTCCAGCGTGACGAGCACGCAGCTGCCCGGCACGGGCTCGGCGTGGGTGGACAGGAAGATGGCGCTCGGGTTGGTGACGCCCTTGAGCCCCTTCTCCGTCATCGCGAACACGCCGATCTCGTTGACCGCGCCGAAGCGGTTCTTGATGGCGCGCACCAGGCGGAAGCTGCTGTGCGTGTCGCCCTCGAAATACAGCACCGTGTCGACGATGTGCTCCAGCACACGCGGGCCGGCCAGCGCACCTTCYTTGGTCACATGACCCACCAGCACGATGGCACAGCCGCGCGCCTTGGCCGTGCGTGTGAGCTGGGCCGCGCATTCGCGCACCTGGGCGACCGAACCGGGCGCGGACGAGAGTTGCTCGGAGTACAGCGTCTGGATGGAGTCGATGACGCAGAAGTCGGGCTCCTCGACGTCGATGGTGGCGAGGATGCGCTCCAGGCTGATCTCGGCCAGCACGCGCACCTTGGCGCCCGACAGGCCCAGGCGCCGCGAGCGCATCGCGACCTGGGCGCCACTTTCCTCGCCGGTCACGTACAGGACTTTCACGGTTTGCGACAACGACTCGACCGCCTGCAGCAGCAGCGTCGACTTGCCGATGCCCGGATCGCCGCCGATCAGCACGACGCCGCCGGCGACGATGCCGCCGCCCAGCACCCGGTCCAGCTCTTCCTGGCCCGTGGGCGTGCGCTCGAAGTCGCTGGCCTCGATCTCGGAGAGCGTGGCCACCGGCTGGCTCTTGGCCAGCGACTGGTAGCGGTTCTTGACGCCGCCGGTGGGCTCGGCGATGCCCTCGGTCAGCGTGTTCCAGGCGCCGCAGTGCGGGCATTTGCCCAGCCATTTGGCGTTGGTGCCGCCGCATTCGGTGCAGGTGTAGATGCTCTTGCTTGTCGCCATCAGCGCATTGTCGCGGCCGGGCGCACCCAGGCTGTCAGCAGCAGTGCCGCGGCCAGCGCGCAGCCGGCCGAGAAGCCGAAGGCGACGGTGGCCGACAGGCCCTCCCACAGCCAGCCGAACAGCAGCGAGGCCGGCAGCAGCATGGCGCCCATGACGAGGTTGAGCCAGCCGAAGGCGGTGCCGCGCTGTTCGGCCGGCGCCAGGTCGGCCAGCAGCGCGCGTTCGACGCCCTCGGTCGCGGCCATGAAGATGCCGTAGAGGCCGAACAGCAGGTACAGCCGCCAGCCCGGCGCGGCCCACGCCGCCATGCCGATGTAGAAGGCGGCATAGGCGACATAGCCGGCCACCAGCAGGTGAACGCGGCCGACGCGGTCCGACAACCCGCCCAGCGGCACCGCGAAGAGCGCCGCGACGCCCGACACCGCGGCCCACAGCAACGGCACCTGCGCCTCGGCGACGCCGAGCTCCTTGGCGCGCAGCAGCAGGAACATGTTGCTGGAGTTGCCCAGCGTGAACAGTGCAACGACGACGAGGTAGCGCCGCAGCGGCTTGGGCAGGCCAGCCAGCGTCCAGCTGAAGCGCGGTGGCGCGGTGGCCGGTGGCGGGGCTTCCCGCACCGCCAGCGTCAGCCCCAGRCAGAGCAGGCCGGGAATGATGGCCCACAGGAAAACCTGGCCCAGCGGCACGCCCGCACTCAGCAGCGCCCAGGCCAGCAGCGGCCCGATGACGGCGCCGGCGTTGTCCATGGCGCGGTGCAGGCCGAAGGCCAGGCCGCGCTGGCCGGGCACTATGTTGGCAGCCAGCAGCGCGTCGCGCGGCGCGGCGCGCACGGCCTTGGCGATGCGGTCGGTCAGGCGCAGGGCCAGCAGCAGCGGCCAGCCGGCGACAAAGGCGATCAGCGGCCGCGCGATGCCGGCCAGGCCGTAGCCGGCGATGACCCAGGGTTTGCTGCGCCCGCTGCGGTCCACCATGACGCCGGCCCAGAGCTTGAGCAGGCTGGCCAGCGCCTCGGCCAGGCCCTCGATGAGGCCGAGCATCCGCGGGCCGGCCATCAGCACGCCGCTCAGATACAAGGGCACGAGGGGGTAGACCAGCTCGCTGGCGCTGTCGTTGACGAGGCTGATCAGGCCGAGCAGCCAGACGCTGCGCGGCAGCGAGAAAAGGGCCCTGAGCATCGGGGCATGTTATGTCCTGGGTGCCAGACCGCCCGAGCGCAGCGAGTAGCTCTGGCATCCACTGAGCAGGGGCGTGGGACACTCGGCGCCTTGCAGTTTCTCGATGGAGCCGGTCATGGAGTTTTCGGTCTGGTTGGCCTTTTTTGCCGCATCCTGGGCGATCAGCCTCTCCCCCGGCGCAGGTGCTGTCGCGGCGATGAGCGCGGGCCTGAGCCATGGCTTCAGGCGCGGCTATTTCATGACCTTCGGCCTCATCCTGGGCATCCTGACCCAGGTCGTCCTCGTCGGCGCCGGCCTAGGCGCGCTGATCGCGGCCTCGTCGCTGGGTTTTGCCCTCGTCAAATGGGCTGGCGTGGCCTACCTCGTCTGGCTGGGTGTGCAGCAATGGCGTGCACCGGCCAAGCCCATGGTGGCGGCGGATGACGGCGCCGTGCTGGCCACGCRCCGCCAGCTGGTGCTGCGCGGCTGGGGCATCAATGCCGTCAACCCCAAAGGCACGGTCTTCCTGCTGGCCGTCGTGCCGCAGTTCCTCGACCTGCATGCCGCGTTGGCGCCGCAATACCTCGTCATCGGCTGCACGCTGGCCTTCACCGACCTGGTCGTCATGGCCGGCTACACCGTGCTGGCCGCGCGGGTGCTGGCGGCGCTGAAGAGCGAGAGCCACATCAAGGTGCTCAACCGCGTCTTTGGCTCGCTGTTCGTCGCGGCCGGTGCGCTGCTCGCGACCTTCAAGCGCGCGGCCTGATGGCGGCGGGAGACAAGCCCGGCCGCCTGCCCACCTGGTTCCTCTTCCTGGCCCCGGTCGCGATCTGGGCCAGCACCTGGCACGTCATCCTGTACCAGCTCGCGTCGACAGTGCCGGCGCTGACGTCGGTGGGCTGGCGCTTCGCGCTGTCGGCGCTGATGCTCGCCGGGCTGGCGCGCTGGCAGGGCGTGTCGCTGAAGCTGCCGCGTTATGCCCACGGCTACATGCTGGGCACCGGCGTCATCCAGTACGCCGGCAACTACTGGTCCATCTACGAGGCTGAGCGCTTTGTCCCCAGCGGCCTCGTCGCGGTGCTGTTCTGCCTGATGGTGTTCATGAATGCACTCGTCGCCTGGCTGCTGTGGCGCCAGCCGGTGAGCCGGCGCTTCCTCGTCGCGTCCAGCGGCGCGGTGCTGGGCGTGGCGCTGATCTTCTGGCCCGAACTCGCGTCTACCGGCGCGCGGCCGAATGCGGCCCTGGGGCTGGGCCTGAGCTTCTTCGCCGTCGTGGTGGCGGTCATCGGTGGCTTCTTCACCTTGGTGTTGACGCGCCGCGGCCTGCCGCTGGTGCCGGTGCTGGCCTGGAGCATGGGCTATGGCGCGGCCTTCCTGCTGGGGATGTCGCTGGCGCTGGGCCACGGCCTGCCCTTCGACGGCGCCTGGACCTATGTCGGCAGCCTCGTCTACCTGGCCGCCTTTGGCTCGGTCATCGCCTTCACGCTGTACTACAAGCTCGCCGAGCGCCGCGGCCCCGCTCAGGCGGCGCTCATCGGCGTGCTGGTGCCCGTCATCGCGCTGATCGTGTCGGCCGTGCTGGAGGGCTGGCAGGCGACGCCGCTAGCCATCGGCGGCATGGTGCTGTGCCTGGCCAGCCTGTTCGTCGCGACGCGGCCGCAGCGCTAAATGCGCTCGGCCGCCGCTTCGGCCTGGGCCCGCCGGACCTGCTTCAGCGCGGCCAGCGAGGTGGGGTCGGTCAGCGTGGGTGCGATGACGATCTCCTGCGCCACTTTGATGCCCAGGAAGCCGAGCCAGGCGCGCATCGCGGCCTTTTGCGTGTCCAGGTGACCCTGGGCCGAGCGGCCCTCGCTGCCATAGTCGCTCGCGCTGCTGTAGACCAGCACGGCGCGCTTGCCCGACAGCAACGGCCGGTAGCCGGTGTCACGCTGCCAGGCCCAGTTCTGGCCTGGCAGCGTGACCACGTCGATGTAGTGTTTGAGGCGGTAGGGCAGGCCCAGGTTCCACATCGGCAGGTTGATGACGTAGTGGTCGGCCCGGTTGAAGGCTTCGGCCAGCGCGACGGCGCGCGCCCAGTGGCGGCGCTGGTCGTCGGTCGCCTGCTGGCTGCGCAGCACGGCGAACTTGGCCGCGATCATGTCGGCGTCGAATTCGGGCAGCGCGAGTTGCCAGACATCGGCCACCTCGACCTGGGCGTCGGCACGGACGGCGCGGTAGCGGGCGACGAAGGCCTCGGCGATCTCGCGCGATGTGGAGGCCGGATTCGGCGAGCCCTGGATGTGCAGCAGCCGGCTCATCTTCAGCCCTCCAGCCAGCGCAGGCCGGCGATGCCGGCCACGATGAGGGCCATGCAGCCCAGCCGTGCGGGCGAGGCGCTGTCGCCGTGCACCCAGACGCCCAGCAGCGCCACGCCRASGGCGCCGATGCCGGTCCAGAYCGCATAGGCSGTGCCGGTCGGCAGGCTTTTGAGCGACTGCGTCAGCAGCACGATGGACAGCAGCGCGGCGAGCACGCCGGCTGCGCCTGGCAGCGGCCGGCGCCAGCCGTCGGACGCCTTCAACGCCGCGGCCATGGCGATCTCGACCAGACCGGCACTCACCAACAGAAACCAAGCCATGGGGTCTCTCCAAGTTGCAATGGGCTCACTGTGGGAGGCCAGGCACAGAATCGGAAGTACGCACCTTTTGGTAACCAGGGAAATCCAGACGATGGCCGACACCTCAACCGGCAATGTGCTCAGCGCCAGCTGCCCCTCGCGTGCCGCACTGGAGGTGGTGGGCAGCAAATGGGCGCTGCTGATCGTGCCGCTGCTGGCCCGGCAGCCGCTGCGCAACAACGAGCTGCTGCGCCAGGTGGGCGGCATCTCGCAGAAGATGCTGACGCAGACGTTGCGCGAACTGGAGCGCCACGGCCTAGTGCAGCGCACCGACCATCAGACCGTGCCGCCGCACGTCGACTACCAGTTGACCGAACTGGGCCGGTCCCTGAGCGAGGCGCTGGTGGTGGTGGACCGCTGGGCCGAACGGCACTACCCCGCCGTAGCATCGGCGCGCATGGCGTTCGACCGCCGGCGCTAGCCCTTCAGCTGCGCCTGTGCGCCGTCGATCAGCAGGCGCAAGGCGCGGTCGAACATCGTGTCGGGGTCGCCGCCCAGCGTCTGCGCCCAGCCGGCGGCCAGCAGCGGGTATTGCACCGCGTCGGGCCCGCTCAGCATCGACGAGGGCGGCGCATCGGGCGCTTGCGCGGACTGCTCCTCCAGCACCCAGCCGACGACGAAGCGCCCCACCGACATCATCAGTCGGGTGGCCTGCCCCGGCTCGAAGCCGGCATCGCACAGCAGGCGCAGGCGGGCCTCGATGGAATCGAAGTGCAAGGGGCTCGGCCGTGTGCCGGCATGCAGGCGCGCGCCGTCGCGGTAGGCCAGCAGCGCGCGGCGAAAGCTGTGGCCGTTGGCCATCAGCCAGTCCTGCCAGTGCTGGCCGAGCGTTGGCTCCGCCTGGGCGTGGTTCTCCAGCACGACGGCCTCGGACATCGCGTCCAGCAGCGCCGCCTTGCTCTTGAAGTGCCAGTACAGCGTCGGCGACTGCACGCCCAGGCGTTCGGCCAGCTTGCGGGTGCTCAAGGCGTCGATGCCGACTTCGTTGAGCAGCGCGAGCGCGGCGCGCAGCACGTCGTCGCGATTCAGTCGGCTGGAGCGTTCGGTGGCATTCATCCCTATCAATGATAGAGAAGTTCGTGCAAAATGTTCTCTATCGACGATAGAGAGGCATTCGTGAATCGAGCCCTGACCGTCATCTTGATGACGCTGCTGCTAGACGCCGTGGGCATGAGCCTGGTGTTTCCCATCCTGCCCGGCCTGCTGCGCGAGCTGGCCGGCGCCGAGGCCACGACCCACCACTACGGCGCCCTGCTGGCCGTCTACGCGGCGATGCAGTTCCTGTTTTCCCCGGTGCTGGGTGCGCTGAGCGACCGTTTCGGCCGCCGGCCGGTGTTGCTGGCCTCGCTGGCCGGGGCCGCGGCGGACTATGTGCTGATGGCGTTGGCGCCCAACCTGGCCTGGCTCTACGTCGGGCGGGTGCTGTCCGGCATCACCGGCGCCAGCATGGCCGTGGGCACGGCCTACATCACCGATGTGACGCCCGAGGCCGACCGCGCCAGGCGTTATGGCCAGATGGGCGCGGCCATGGGCCTGGGCTTTGTCGTCGGGCCGCTGATCGGTGGTGCTTTAGGCGAGTGGTCGCTGCGAGCGCCCTTCGTCGCCGCGGCCGTCATGAATGCCTTGAACCTGGGGATGGCCTGGTTCGCCCTGCCCGAATCCAACCAGAACCGCACGGCCCGGCTGGACGCCAGCAAGTTCAACGCCTTCTCGGCACTGCATCGCCTGGAGGGCAAGCGGCCCTTGCTGCCGCTGGTGGGGGTCTTTGCCGTCGTCGCGCTGGTGTCGCAGGTGCCGGCGGCGCTGTGGATCCTTTACGGCCAGGACCGCTACGGCTGGACTGCCTGGGTGGCGGGCCTGTCGCTGGCCTGCTATGGCGGCCTGCACGCGATCTCGCAGGCCTTCGTCACCGGTCCGATGGTGGCCAGGCTCGGCGAGAAGCGCGCGCTGCTGGCCGGCATGGCGGCGGACGGCCTGGGTTTCGTTGGCATGGGCGTGGCGGTGGCAGGCTGGATGCCGTTTGCGCTGCTGCCGCTGTTCGCCATCGGCGGGCTGGCCCTGCCGGCACTGCAGGCCATGCTGGCGCGGCAGGTGGACGAGCAGCGCCAGGGCGGGTTGCAGGGCACGCTGGCCAGCCTGACCAGCCTGATCGGCATCGGCGGGCCGCTGGTGGTCACGGCCGGCTTTGCGGCGACGCAGGGCGCCTGGCCTGGCTGCGTCTGGGTGATCGCCGCGGTGCTGTATCTGATCGCGCTGCCCATGCTGTTCAGTCGCCGCGCTCGCACCGCGTAACAACCAGCCGTTCCCCACCACTCGGCAAGGGCGTTACGCTGGCGCGCTCTTCACGGGGAGAACAGATGGCCTGGCAATTCGCTCTGACGCGCCTGTGCGGCGTTTTTGCCCTCGCGGGTGCCGCGCTGCTGGCCCATGCCGCCGACCCGGGCGTGCCGCCGACGCCGGTGAAGCCGGTCACCGACCGCTACGGCGACGTCAGCGTCAGGGACCCCTACCGCTGGCTGGAGAAAGCCAGCGACCCCAAGGTGAAGCAGTGGAGCGCTGCGCAAGACAAGCGCACGCGCGCCTATTTCGGCAAGCTGCCGGCGCGCCAGCCGATGTTCGACTGGCTGATGAAGCAGGCCACGGCCAGCTCCAGCGCCTATTACGACCTGCACGCCACGCCGGGCCAGCTGTTCGCGCTGTACAACCAGCCGCCCAGGCAGCAGCCCATGCTGGCCGTGCTGGGCCAGGACGCCGACCCCGCCAAGGCCCGCGTGGTGCTGGACCCGAACACGCTCAACCCCAAAGGCACGACGGCCATCGACTGGTATGTGCCTTCGCCGACGGGCAAGCTGGTGGCGGTGTCGATGTCGGAGAACGGCAGCGAGGACGGCTCGCTGCACATCGTCGACGTGGCCACGGGCAAGGATGTCGACAAGGTCATTCTCAACGTGCAATACCCCACCGGCGGCGGCAGCCTGGCCTGGCGCGAGGATGGCTCCGGCTTCTGGTACACGCGCTACCCCGGCGCCAAGGAACCGGCCGAGCGCCAGCACTTCTACCAGCAGATCTACTACCACCGCGTCGGCGACGATCCGGCAAAGGACGTCTATGTGCTGGGCAAGGACTTCCCGCGCGTCGCCGAAATCGCACTGGACGCCCGGCCCGGCGCGCCTGGCGTCATCGCCTCGGTCGCCAATGGCGACGGCGGCGAGTTCGCCCACTACCTGATCGCCAGGGATGGAGGCATCCGCCAGGTCACACGCTTCGAGGACAAGGTCGTCGCCGCAGCCCTGGGACCGGACGGGCTCTATCTCATCTCCCGCCAGGACGCGCCGCGCGGCAAGCTGCTCAAGCTGGCGCTGGACGACCTGACGTTAGCCAAGGCGCAGACCATCGTGCCCGAGTCTGATGCCGCGCTGGAGCCCGGCGGCGAGTTCGGCGCAGGCAACATCACCCTCACCAGGAACGCCATCTACCTGCGTGAGATCGTCGGCGGGCCGTCGCGCGTGGCCATCTACGGCCTGGACGGCAAGCCTCGCGGGCAGCTGCAGCTGCCCGAGGTGGCGACCGTGGACGAGATGGCCGTGATGGACGACGGCAGCCTGCTCGTCGCGGTGAAGACCTATCTCGAGCCGCCGCAGTTCATGCGCGTCGACGCCGACAGCGGCAGGAGCAAGCCCACGGCGCTGCGCCAGACCAGCCCGGTGTCCTTCGGCGACGTGGAGGTCGTGCGTGAGTTCGCGACAAGCAAGGACGGCACCCGCATCCCCCTCAACATCGTGCGCAGGAAGGGGCTGAAGCTGGATGGCAGCGCGCCGCTGCTGCTCAACGGCTATGGTGGCTACAACGTCAGCCTGGTGCCGCGCTTCCTGGGTGCGGCGACAAGGCTGTGGCTGGACGCCGGCGGCGTCTACGTCATCGCCAACCTGCGCGGCGGCGGTGAGTTCGGCGAGACCTGGCATACCCAGGGCGCGTTGACGAACAAGCAGAACGTTTTTGACGACTTCGCCGCCTCGGCCCAATACCTGGTCGACAAGGGCTACACCTCAAAGGAACGCATGGCGGCGATAGGCGGCAGCAACGGCGGGCTGCTGATGGGGGCGGTCTTCACCCAGCACCCGGAGCTGTTCCGCGCCGTCGTCTCGACGGTGGGCATCTACGACATGCTGCGCGTGGAGTTGGACCCGAACGGCGCATTCAACGTCACCGAATTCGGCACGGTGAAGAACCCTGAGCAATTCCAGGCGCTGTACGCCTACTCGCCCTATCACCACGTGAATGGCGGTGCGAAGTACCCGGCCATCTTCATGGCCACCGGCGAGACGGACGGGCGCGTCAACCCGATGCACTCGCGCAAGATGGTTGCGCGCCTGCAGGCGGCAACCGGCTCCGGCCGGCCGGTGCTGCTGAGTATCAACGCCCACGCCGGCCATGGCATGGGCAGCTCGCTGTCCATCCGCGTGAACCAGATGGCGGACATCTACGCCTTCCTGTTCGACCAGCTGGGTATGACGTCCCCGCTTCAGTAATCCTTGCTGCGCCGCCCGGCCTTGATGTCGCTGCGCTTGGCCTTGCCTTCCAGCCGGCGCTGCTTGGAGCCATAGGTCGGCTTGGTCGCGCGGCGCGCCTTGGGCACGTGCGCGGCGGCCTGCACCAGCTCGATCAACCGCGCGACGGCGTCCGCCCGGTTGCGTTCCAGGCTGCGCGAGTCCTGGGCCTTGATGACGACGACGCCTTCCGAGGTGATGCGCTGGTCGGCCCAGTTCAGCAGCCGCGCCTTGACGGCCTCGGGCAGGCTGGAGGCGTGGATGTCAAAGCGCAGATGGACCGCGTTCGAAACCTTGTTGACGTTCTGGCCGCCGGGGCCGCTGGCGCGGATGGCGTCGAACTCGAGTTCGTCCGGGCGCGGGGTCCAGTGGATGTCAGGCATTTCGAATTGGCACGCGCGGCGCGATGKCGCACATCAGCTCGTAGCCGATGGTGCCGGCCGATTGCGCCACTTCGTCGATGGGCAGGCGCGAGCCATGCGGGCCTTCGCCCCACAGCGTCACCTCGCTGCCAAAGCCGCTGGCAGGCAGCTCGGACAGGTCCACCGCCAGCATGTCCATCGACACCCGGCCCAGCGTGCGCGTGCGCTTGCCATCCACCAGCACCGGCGTGCCGGTGGGCGCGTGGCGCGGATAGCCGTCGGCATAGCCGCAGGCGACGATGCCTGCGCGCGTGACCTGCTCGGCCGTGAAGGCGCTGCCGTAGCCGATGGTGTCGCCGGGCTGCAGCTGCTGCACGCCGATGATCTTTGAGCGCAGCGTCATCGCCGGCCGCAGGTCCCAGTGGGCGGCATCGTGTTCGGGGAAGTCGGGCACGCCGCCATAGCTCATGATGCCGGCGCGCACCCAGTCCTGGGCTGTGCGAGCTGGGTGGCGCAGTGTTGCCGCGCTGTTGGCGATGCTGCGCTCGCCGGCCAACCCCTCGGTCACGGCTTCGAAGGCGGCGAGCTGGTGGGTGATGCCGTCGACACCTTGCCGCAAGCTGTCGGCGTCCGAAAAATGCGTCATCAAGCCGATCTCGTCGACCTGGGGCAGGGCGTCCAGGCGCGCATAGGCGGCGCGAAAGGCGGCCGGCGTGAAGCCCAGCCGGTTCATGCCCGAGTTCAATTTGAGGAAGACGCGGTGCGGCTCGTGCGTCTTGTGCATGGCCAGCCAGTCGATCTGCTGCTCGCAGTGCACGGTGTGCCAGAGCTTGAGGCGCGAGCACAGCTCCAGGTCGCGAGGCTCGAACACGCCTTCCAGCAGCAGGATGGGGCCCCGCCAGTCCAGGGCGCGCAACCGTTCGGCCTCGGCCAGGTCCAGCAGCGCGAAACCGTCGGCGGCGCGCAGGCCCTCAAAGGCGCGTTCGATGCCGTGACCATAGGCATTGGCCTTGACGACGGCCCAGACTCGGGCATTGGGGGCTTGAGCGCGCGTGCGACCCAGGTTGTGAGCGAGCGCTTCGGTATGAATCAGGGCTTCAATCGGGCGAGGCATGGCCGGATTTTGCGCCCGGGTTTGGGGCGCCGCTGCCGAACTAGGGGCGTGCTATAAACCCGCGCCGCTCCCGTTTTACCGGCCTACAAGCAGAAGACAGTTCAGGATTGCGCTCCGACCGATGAAACGCGGCTTTTACACCATCATGTCGGCGCAGTTCTTCAGCTCGCTGGCTGATAACGCACTGTTCGTCGCGGCCGTCGAGCTGTTGCGTTCCTCCGGCGCCGCCGAGTGGCAGCGCGCCGCGCTGGTGCCGATGTTCGCCCTGTTCTACGTCGTGCTGGCGCCCTTCGTCGGAGCCTTTGCCGACGCCGTGCCCAAGGGCAAGGTGATGTTCTTTTCGAACAGCATCAAGGTGGTGGGCTGCCTGATGATGCTGTTCGGCGCCCACCCACTGGCGGCGTATGCCATCGTCGGCCTGGGCGCGGCCGCCTAYTCGCCGGCCAAGTACGGCATCCTGACCGARCTGCTGCCACCGTCCCAGCTCGTCAAGGCCAATGGCTGGATCGAGGGCCTGACCATCACGTCCATCATCCTGGGCGTGCTGCTCGGTGGTCAGTTGATCGGTGACCGCGTCTCGCACCTGCTGCTGCTGATCGACATGCCGATGATGGAGACCGGCATCGACTCCCCACCCGAGGCGGCGATCGCCAGCCTCGTCGGCCTGTATGTGCTGGCGGCCCTGTTCAATCTGCGCATCCCGCGCACCTCGGCGCCGCTGCAGCCCTATGCGCACAGCTTCCTGGGCCTGGTGCGCGACTTCTCGTCCTGCAACAGCAGGCTCTGGCAGGACAAGCTCGGGCAGATCTCGCTGGCGACGACGACGCTGTTCTGGGGTGTCAGCGGCAATCTGCGCTACATCGTGCTGGCCTGGGCCGCGGCCGCCCTGGGCTACGGCACGACGCAGGCGTCCTCGCTGGTGGGCGTCGTCGCCATTGGCACGGCGGTTGGTGCCGTCGTCGCATCGCTGTATTGCCGGCTGGACCGCGCCACCTCCGTCATCCCGCTGGGCATCGCGATGGGGCTGCTGGTCATCTTCATGAACCTCATCCACAACGTGTGGGTGGCCGCCCCCTTCCTGATCCTGCTGGGCGGCATCGGCGGCTACCTCGTCGTGCCGATGAACGCGCTGCTGCAGCACCGCGGCCACAACCTGATGGGGGCCGGCCGCAGCATCGCGGTGCAGAACTTCAACGAGCAGGCCTGCATCCTGGGCCTGGGCGCCTTCTACACGGCGATGACCCGCTTCGGCCTGTCGGCCTTCGGCGCGATCACCATCTTCGGCGTCGTCGTGGCCGGTGCCATGTGGTGGATCCGGCGCTGGCATCAGCGCAACCTGGTCGTGCACAAGGAAGAGGTCGAGCATCTGCTCGACCTGGCCCGCACGGATCACCTGCCGCAGGACCGGTAATCCGGCCCCGGCAGACCTGGCAGACCTGGCAGAAAGACGGGACGTTCAGCTGCTGGCGCTGCTGCCGCGGCCCTTGCGGCCGGTGGGAACCGGGATCAGATGCTTGCCTTCCAGCACCATCTCGATGTGCTCGCTCCAGGCGCGTGCGATCTTGAAGCAGCCGCTGTGGTTGAGGTGGATCTCGTTGTGCCAGTCGCCGCTGATGCCGGTGGAGCCCGGCGCGGCCAGCGCCAGCGGCACGGCGGTCGAATCAAAGATGAAGAGGCCGCGGAAGGCTTCCTTGTCTGCGGCCATGCTCTTCAGCAGCTGGGCCAGATGGAAGACCATCAGCCGGCTGACGGCAGCCCAATCGGCGGCGGGCACGCCATAGGCCTTCAGCGCCGGGTAAAGCCAGGGGCCGCCCGCGCCCAGGTCATCGCCGCCCTCGGCGGCCGCCGGGCGCGGCATGGGCACGGCGTAGCAATGCATGAAGACCGGCTTGCCCGTGGACGGGCCCTGGTCGCGCAAGGACAGCAGGTGCTTGACGTTGGCACGCAGGTAGTCGGAATAGGTCGCCCAGCCGGGCTCGGAGAAATAGCGCGCGACGCCGGCCGAAGGCGGCCCCCATTCGGTCTGGCGGCGCAGCAGGCGCAGCTCCAGGGGGATGGGCTCGCCATTCCAGTTCTGGGCCGGCGTGCGTGCCGCGGCGATCAGGTCATTGCCACCGACGGACAGCAGGATGCCGTCCCAGGTCGGCGCGTCGGGGCCGGTCAGCAGGCGCACGAAGTCCGGGCTGGACTCGAGGTCCACCATGTGCGACAGCGCATTGCCGGTGCCGGCGCAATTGACCGCGGCCGTGTTGGACTTGAAGACCAGCTCCTGCAGCAGGTTGGCGTGGGCGTTGAGCTTGGCGCGCGCATTCGAGAACCACGAGTCGCCCTGGGCCAGCAGCTTCCAGCGGAAGGTGCTGAAGTCGGGCGGGGTGCGTCCGGCCAGGTCGGCCGGGGTGTAGCAAGCCAGGTGATCCATGAATGGGGTGGTTTCCGAAGTTGCTGACGTGAGCCTGTCCCGGAGGACGGGGCGCCAAGTTCGCGCGATTGGACGGCCAGCCGCGCGGGCGGCGCCATGCTACAAACCCTCGGGCCTGCCTGGGGTTAGTATGGACGGCCTTTCTAGGGAGGAAGCCCATGAGCGAGAGCGTCTTCGACTTCCAGGCCGTTTCCATCCGCGGCGAGCCGGCCGACCTGGCCTCGCAGCGCGGCAAGGTCCTGCTCATCGTCAACACGGCCAGCGAATGCGGTTTCACGCCGCAGTTCAAGGGCCTGGAGCAGCTTTGGGAGGATTACGGCCCCAGGGGGCTGGTCGTCATTGGCTTCCCGAGCAACGAGTTCGGCGGCCAGGACCCAGGCAGCAACGACCAGATCGCGTCTTTTTGCGAGCTGAACTACGGCGTCAGCTTCCCGATGATGGCCAAGACCAAGGTCAATGGCGGCGAGGCCCACCCGCTGTGGAAGTTTCTCAAGAGCGAGAAGCCGGGCTTCCTGGGCACCGAGGCCATCAAGTGGAACTTCACCAAGTTCCTGATCGGCCGCGACGGCCAAGTCATCAAGCGCTATGCGCCAAATGACCCGCCGGAAAAGATGCGGGGCGACATTGAAGCGGCACTCGCCGCGACCTGACTCGCTTCAGTGAGCTGTTACCTGCGGGGCCATCCCCTGCTGGCTGCGCAGATAGTCCCGCATCGTCGGTGACTGCTCCGATGCCGCGCGGCGGACGTCACGCACATGGGCCAGGGCCTGCTGGCTGACCTCCGCGGAGATGTGGGCGGCCAGGCCGATGCCCTGGCTGGGCAGGCGGTGCAGGCCGGCCAGCACATAGGACCAGTTGGACGGGCCGAAGGGCGACAGGCGACTGTCCAGATCGGTGGCCGTCGGCACCTTGGCATCCCACAGGGCCAGCAACTCGACGAGGCGCGGCGGCAGGGTCGCTGCGTCGGTGCAGGTACGCCAGAACGGCGTGTCACGTCGTTGCGAGAGTGTGTAGTGGGCGACGATGAAGTCGCGCAGCTCCTCGTGGAAGTCGCCCGCCAGGCGGTTCAGCCGGTCGCGGCAAACCGCGCTGTTGCCCGAGGGCGCGACATGGTCGACGAACATCTGCAGCGCCCATTCGACCAGGTAGAGGCTGGTGGACTCCAGCGGCTCGACGAAGCCGCCCGCCGCACCCAGGGCCAGGCAGTTCTGCTCCCAGATCCGCGCGGCATGGCCGGCCCGCAGCGTCGTGAAATGAGGCGCGGCCAGCGCGCGGTGCCCGGCATTGAGCTGTTGCAGCCGCTGCAGGGCCTCGTCGTCGCTGCAAAAGCGCGACGCATAGACATAGCCCGTGCCGCGGCGGCTTTGCAGGTCGATCTCCCAGCTCCAGCCGGCGTCCTGGGCCGTGATGGCCGTGTGGCTGCGCAGCGCGGTGTCGTCCCGCGCATAGGCCACCGGCACGGCGATGCTGCGGTCGCAGGGCAGCCAGTCGGCATAGGACACCCAGGGCACGCCCAGGGCCCGCTGCAGCAGCAGTGAATCTGCCCCGCTGCAGTCGACGAAGAAGCTGGCGGCAAAGCGCCGGCCGTCGGCCAGTTCGACCGCCTCGATGCCGGCTGCGCCGCGCTGCACCTGGGCCACCTCGCCCTGCACATGGCGCACGCCGCGCCGCAGCGCGGTCTGCTGCAGCAGCATGGCCAGCTTGGCGGCRTCCAGGTGGTAGCCATAGYTGACCGGCGCCTGGTAGTCGGGCGAGTCCATCAGCTTCGGTGACTGGTGGCCGTCGAACAGCGTCGTCTGCACCGTGCAGGCCTGGGCCATGGGCTGTTGGGTCAGGCCGCGCTGCATCAGGTTCAGCCAGTGGGCCGTCGTCGCGAAGCCGCCGAAGGGTGGAGGCGCGTCGAAGGGGTGGTCGTAACTGTCGTCGAGCGCGCTGCCGCCGCTGCGCCAGCCGTGAAAGCGCACGCCGTTGTTCAGCGTCGCATCGGCCGCACCGAACAGGGCGGCCTCGGGCAGGCCCAGCGCCTGCATCATGCCGCGCAGCGTCGGCAGCGTGGCCTCGCCCACGCCGATGCCGGCAATGCGCGGTGACTCGATCAGCGTGATGGGCAGGGGTGTCTGGCGCACCGCGCCGAGGGCGCGCTGCAGGAAGCAGGCCGCCAGCCAGCCGGCGCTGCCGCCGCCCACGACGACGATGGATTGGATGTCGGACAAGGCAGTAGCTCCGGAAAAACGCCGGCGGGTCGGGAAGCCCGGGCCGGTGGTTGCCACATTACGGCCGAAGCCCGGCGCGCCGACATGTAACGCGGCGAGCGAGCGTGCCGTCCTGCACGCCCGTTCCGGCCGTTACCGAGCCCGCCACAGCCAGCGGCCTCGGCCCCGCCTGACCTGGCCGGCGGCCTCCGCCTCGCCCAGCAGCTCGTTGGCCGTCTGCCGCGACAGATGGGCCAGGCGCGCCAGCTCGGCCTGCGTGGCCTGCACTTCGACCCAACCCTCGTCAGCCGCACGGCCACGCTCGCGGGCCAGCTGCGCCAGCGCCAATGCGAAGCGTTCGGCTGCACCCTGGTGACGCGCCGCCTGCAGCAGGCGCAGCGTGCCGTCATAGCGGCGGGCGAACTCGGCCAGCAGGGCGCGCGCGAAGCCCGGCACCTCGTCCATCAGGCGCGTATAGGCCTCGCGGCCGAAGACCAGCACCTCGGTGGCGCCGCGCGCGATCGCCTCGTATTCCGAAGGCTGGCCGGCGGCGAAGGCGGCGAGGCCGAAGAGTCGCGGCGGGCCGACGTTCTCGATGACCGACACCGTGCCGTCCGCGGCCGTGAAACGGGTCTCGATCTCGCCGGCCGCGACCGCGTAGAAGGCCGCCGTTTTCTGGCCCTGCACGAAGAGGCTGCGCCCATCGGCCAGGCGTCGCCGTGCGATGCCGGCCGCGATGTCGATTGGCAACGCGATCCCCGGGAAATGGGCCGCGAAGACGCGCTGCAAGGCGGGGTCGTGGGACATGCTGCATTGTCGGCTGGCCGACGCAAGGCGACGCCCGACCTGCCTATGCTGGGTGCATGGAAAGACCTGACCTGTCGATGCTGCTGGCCCGTTTCGGGCGCGAGGAATGCAGCCAGGAGCCCCTCTACGTCGCGCTGTGCCGCGTCGCTGCCGATCAAGAGGGGGCGCTGGCGCTGCTGGCCGAGGCGCCGCCCGAGCAGCGCAAGGTCAATCTGCTGCTGGCGGCCCTGCATGAACGCGTGCTGGCCGGTGCGGCGCCCGAACTGGCCGCCTACTATCCCAGCGCCGGTGGCAGCCGTGAGCCGGACGCGGCCTTGGCCACCGCGCTGTCGGCCTGCCTCGAGCGCGAATGGCCGGCGCTGCTGCACCATCTGCGCCATGGCGCGACGCAGACCAACGAGATCGCCCGCGGCGCGGCGCTGTGGCCCGCCCTGGGCGACGCGGCGCGCGCGACCGTCGCCCGCCACCTCGCGCTGTTGGACCTGGGTTGCAGTGCCGGCCTCAACCTCGGTGTCGACCAATACGCGCTGCGCTATCGCACTGACGATCGTCGCTGGCATGAGCGCGGTCCGGCCCGCGATGGTCGGCGCGCCGAGATCGAATCGCGCTGGCTGGGCACTGCGCCGCCGCCCGCGGCCGCCGACTGGCGACTGACGCTGCGCTACGGCCTCGATCCCGCCCCCGTCGATCCGGGCGACCCGGAGCGCCTGCGCTGGTTGCAGGCCTGTTTGTGGCCGCACGACGCCACCCGCCGCGAACGCCTGGCCCGCGCCGCGCATCAGATGCAGTCTCTGCCGCACACGGTGCGCCAGGCCGACGACTGCATCGCCGCGATCGAGCCGTGGCTGACCGGTCTGCCCGCGGGCGTTCAACCGGTGCTGCTGACGAGCTGGGTGCTGTACTACCTGAATGACGCTGACCTCGACCGGCTGCGCGCGACGGCCGACCGGCTGGCGCTGAGCCACGGCCTGGCCTGGATCTGCGGCGACCTGCCAGCGTTGAGTGCGCAGGAGGCGGTGCCTCCCGAACCGGTCCTGCCTGCCGACGAGGCCGCCTCGTCGATGACCTTGTGGACGCTGCGCCACCTCGAAGCCGGCCGGGTCGCGGAGCGGGCGCTGGGCTGGAGCCACCCGCACGGGCGCTGGGTGGCCTGGCGCTAGACCGGCGCCGCCGCCGTGCGTCGGGCCCGGCGCTTCACGCGGTCACGGTGCGCCTGAGCGCGTGCACCCACCTCCTGCACGTACTGGGCGACGTGCGACGGGAATTCGGGATCGTTCAGCGCCGCCTTGCGCTTGGCGCGGAACTGGGCCGGGGTCAGCGGCTTCAGATTGCCGACGGGGCGGTCGCCCGATGCGGCCGTCATCGCACGGTCGAGCTCGTGCGCGATCAGCGCGCGGCCGGCGAGGAAGCCGTCCACCTCGTCGCGGTGAGGCGGCGCGGCGGCCGGCGCGGCATCGCGCACCGGGTCCGCCAGCGTCAGCGGCCCCGCATCGGCGCCCTGGCGGGCCGCGGGCAACAGGCCGGTGGTCCAGCTCGGTGCTGCCGCGTCGCGGGCCGTCAGCGCCGGGCCGAGGCCGAAGGTGTCGAACACCGACCTGACCACCGAGCTGTGGTCGAAGGACTGGCCGGGGAAAACCTGGCTGCCCAGGCTGCCGCGCGCCACCCACGGCGAGACGAGCAGGGCGGGCACGCGCACGCCCAGGCGATCGAAGGCGAAGCCCACGTCGGGCGTCGGCCGGTTCAGCGGCGCGTCGCCCGGCGGGGTGGCGCCCGGCGGGGGTTCGCGGTCGTAGAAGCCGCCGTGCTCGTCCCAGGTGATGAGCAGCAGGCTGTCGGGCCACAGTGGCGAATTACGCAGGCTCTCGTAGGTGGACTTGATCAGCGCCTCGCCGGCGCTGACCCGGCCCAGCGGGTGCTGGGAGTTGCCGCTGCCGAAGCTGCCGCTGGGGTCATAGGCGGGCTCGATGAAGGTGTAGACGGGGGCGTAGTTGGCGTGGGCGACGTCGGTCGCGAAATCGCTGTGCACGGGGTGCTCTTCATCGCCATTGCTGAACGGATGAAAGCGCTCGTTGGGCTTGATGAAGGTGCTGGCCATGCCGGGCAGGGCCAGCACCTGGGGGACGACGTCGCCGTGATAGATGCGCCAGGGCTGGCTACGCTGGTTGAGGCGGTCGAAGAGGGTGCCGTGCTCGAAGCGGAAGACCGAATTGCTCGCGATCACCGAGCCGGCGATCTGCAGGTTCGTCGGGCTGGTGGCCAGGCCGCCGCTGGACGCGGCATGCACGAAGAAGCGGTTGGGCCATGTCGGGCCCGGCAGCGAGGAGAACCAGTTGTCGAACAGCAGGAACTCGTCGGCGAGCTGCTGGATCACGGGCACCTGTTCAGGATCGAAGCCCTGCCAGGCTATGCCCTGGAAGCCGTCCATCGCGCCGCCGTTGATCTGCTGCTGAACGGCTTCGAATTCGTGCGCAGGGTCTGCGCTGGCACGGTCCGTGGCGCCGGGGCCGAAGCGAGGGTCGGCGGGCCGGGGCATGCGGCCGCTGAGCCCGAAGAAGTGATCGAAGGAGCGGTTCTCCAACATCAACACGAAGACATGACGCACCGGCATAGGGCTCTCCCTGAGCCGCCGCAGGCTAGCACCGGTGGGTTCAACCGCGGTCCACAGCCTTGATGACGAGGCTCTGGATAATCGGCGCTTCCCATCGGAGACCCACCCCATGTTCGAGCATGTCGATGCCTACGCCGGCGATCCCATCCTGAGCCTCAACGAGGCCTTCCAGAAGGACCCCCGCGCCGGCAAGATCAACCTGTCCATCGGCATCTACTTCGACAACGACGGCCGCATCCCCATGCTGCCCTCGGTGCGCGCGGCTGAACTGGCCGTTGTCGAGGTGGCCGGCCCACGGCCCTATCTGCCGATGGAAGGCGCAGCCAACTTTCGCAGCGCCGTGCAGGCCTTGCTGTTCGGCGCCGATCACCCGGCCATCAAGGCCGGCCGCATTGCCACCATCCAGGGCGTGGGTTCCAGCGGCGGCCTCAAGGTCGGCGCCGATCTGCTCAAGCGCTACTTCCCGGACAGCAAGATCTACCTGTCCGACCCGACCTGGGACAACCACCGCGCGGTCTTCGAAGGCTCGGGCCATAGCTGCGAGACCTATCCCTACTACGACCCGGCCACCGGCGGCCTGCGCTTTGACGCGATGCTGGCTCATCTCAAGGCCCTGCCCACGCGCAGCATCGTCGTCATGCACGCCTGCTGCCACAACCCGACCGGCGTCGACCTGACGCAGGACCAATGGCGCGCGCTGGTGCCCRTGATCCGCGAGCGCGGCCTGCTGCCTTTCCTGGACCTGGCCTACCAGGGCTATGGCGACGGCATCGACGAAGACGCCTTCGCGCCGCGCCTGCTGGCCGACGAGGGCCTGAGTTTCCTGATCGCCAACAGCTTCTCCAAGAGCATGAGCCTGTACGGTGAACGCTGCGGAGGCTTGAGCGTTGTCTGCCCGGATGCTGACCAGGCCGCGCGCGTGCTTGGCCAGATGAAGTTCATGATCCGCCGCAACTACTCCAACCCGCCCATGCATGGCGGCCAGGTCGTGGCCAAGGTGCTGACCACGCCGGTGCTGCGCGAGATGTGGGAGGCCGAAGTGGCCGACATGCGCGAGCGCATCCAGTCCATGCGCCGCCAACTGCACGACGTGCTCGCCGCCAAGCTGCCGGGCCGCGATTTCAGCTACTTCCTGACCCAGCGCGGCATGTTCAGCTACACCGGCCTCACCGCCGAGCAGGCCGAGCGGCTCAAGACCGAGTTCGGCGTCTACATCCTGCGCTCCGGCCGCATGTGCGTGGCCGGGTTGAACACCCGCAACGTCGAAGCCACCGCCGAGGCGATGGCGGCCGTGCTGGCTGGTTGAGGGCCCGCGCATGCGAGTCCGGGAGGCCGGCCTTGCCCTTGCTATTGCGGTAGCCAGCAGCACCGGCCTGGCCGCCGACGCACCGCCGGCGGTCGACTCCATCCTCTGGCTGGTCAGCAACACCATGGTGGTGCCGGATGGCGACGTCATGCGCCACCCCGCAGACGAGCTGACGCGCTGGCTGCAGGCGCGGCTGCCCGGTGTGGCCTTGCAGCCCACGGTGGCCAATGCCGAGCGCAGCTGGGTGCTCATCCGCGAGCGTCGGCGGGCCTGCCATGCCGGCGCCGCGCGCACGCCGGAGCGCGAGCGCCTGGCCTATTTCACCGACACCTGGCTGGTGCCGCCGCCCCAGCTCATCGTGCGCCGGGACCGCCGCGCCGCGCTGCCGCTGGACGCAAACGGCGCCGTGGACCTCAAGGCCCTGCTGGCCGACGCCTCGCTGCGCGGCGTGCTGGCCCAGGGACGCAGCTACGGGCCGGCCCTGGATGCGCTGATCAAGGCCCAGCCCGCCGGCCCGCAGGTGCAGCACCTGTTCGGCGGCGACTACGGCAGCAGCCTGTTGCCCATGCTCATGCAGCGCCGGGCGGACTACACCCTCGACTACCCGAACGTCCTGATCGCCCAGGCCAGCCAGCCCGCGGACGAACAATCGGGCGAACCGGCGCTGGCGGCGCTGCCCATCAAGGGTGCGAGCGAGGCCATCGTCAGCGGCATCGCCTGCCCGCGCACCGCCTGGGGCCACGCGGCCATCCGCATCATCGACGCGGCTCTGGGCACGCCAGAGGGCGCCGCGATGCTGCGCGACACCTTGCGCATCTCATTGCCGCCCGACACACAGCGCGCCTATCTGGATGTGCTTGACGATCATTTCAACCGCCGCGCCCGGCCGACGCCCGGCCTCTGAGTGCGCCCGCTCCCATGTCGCACGGTTATGGCCGTGGCCGCCGGTTTCATTGGCAGCGGCCGCACGCCGTCTTTACCCTGCCGCCAGGTTCAAGAAGTTCAGGGCAGGATGAAGCATTGCGTGGTGATCGGCGGCGGTGTGGTGGGCCTGACCACCGCCTGGGCGCTGCTGGAGCGTGGCCACGGCGTCACGCTGATCGAGCGCGACGGCGAGGTGGCCCAGGGCGCCAGCCGTGCCAATGGCGGCCAGCTCAGCTATCGCTACGTGTCGCCGCTGGCCGACGCTGGCGTGCCGCTGAAGGCGCTGCGCTGGCTGCTCGACCCCGACGGCCCGCTGCGCTTCAAACCCGAGGCCCATTGGGCGCAATGGGCCTGGTTGATCGCCTTTTTGCGCAATTGCCGCGGGCCTGTCAACCGGCGCACCACCGAGAGGCTGCTGGCCCTGGGCGCCTACAGCCAGGCCTCGTTCGCGCGGCTGCAGGCCCAGGCGCAGCTGGGCGACAGCATCGCGCTACGCACGCCGGGCAAGCTGGTCGTCTACCGCAAGCCGACGGAGTTCGCGCGTGTCGCCGCCCGTGTGAGGGGCAGTGGTGCCGAACAGGCCCTGTCGCATGACGAGTGCGTCGCGCTGGAACCCGCCCTGGCTGACACCGAGGCCACGCTGGCCGGCGGCATCTTCACGCCCGGCGAGGCGGTGGCCGACTGCCATGCCTTCTGCACGGCGCTGTACGAAAGGCTGGGCCAGCACGAGCGCTTTCGCGGCCGGCTCGGCGGCCGCGTCAAGAGCCTGCAGCGCGATGCCCAGGGCGGCGTGCTGGGCGTGCAGACCGAACTCGGCGGCATTGGCGCGGATTCGGTCGTCCTCGCCGCCGGCCTGCACAGCCGGGCGCTGGCGGCCACAGTGGGCGTCGAGCTGCCGATCTACCCGTTGAAGGGCTACAGCCTGACGGCGCCCATCCAGCCTGGTCACCGGCCGCCCGAGGTCAGCGTGACCGACTTCGAGAAGAAGATCCTTTACGCCCGCATCGGCCAGGAACTGCGCATCGCCGCCATGGTCGACCTTGTCGGCGACGACCTGAGTCTGGACGGCAGGCGGCTGGCCTCGCTGCAGCGTTCGGTGCGAGCCACCTTCCCGCACGCGGCCGACTATGACCGCGCCACGCCCTGGGCCGGCCTGCGCCCGGCCACGCCCAGCGGGGCGCCCATCCTCGGCGCCAGCGGCGTGCCCGGGCTGTGGCTGAATGTCGGGCATGGTGCCCTGGGGTTCACGTTCTCTTTCGCAACGGCCAACATCGTGGCCGAACTGGTGTCGGGCCGCGCGAGTCCGCTGCCCCTGGAGGGATTGAGCTTGTGAGGAAAGACGACCTGGCTGCAGCGCTGCTGCAAGCCGTCCAGGCCCGGCATTTCGAGCAGACGGCCGACAGCCTGCGTGGCGGCGAGCCGCTGGATGCCCAGCCCAGCATCGACCTCGCGGTGGCGGTTTTTCCGCGCGACGGCAAGGCGCCGGTCTGCGCCAATGTGTTGTTCTCGCGCGAGCATCCGCAGGGGCTGATTGCGCGCTTCGATGCCACCACCGGTGCCGTCGCCAACATCGCCTTTCATGCCGACGTGCGCGACGCCAAGGGCGATTCCTACGCCTGGCTGCCTGGCGCGGACTGGACTCGCATCGACTTCCCCGCCTGGTTCGGCAGCGGGCCGCGCTTTGTCGCGCCCTATCCGGCCTCGTTGCTGAAGATGATGGTGGCCGTCGGCATCGGTCATCTCGTCGATGCGGGTCGCAGCGACTGGGCGCTGCCTCTGAACTTCACGGGCAAGACCCGCGCAATGGCCGACTGGCTGTTTGACATGATCACCGTCAGTAGCAACGAAGCGACCTCGGCGCTGGTTGCCCATCTGCACGAGCGCGGTGCCATCCGTCGCGAAGGCGGCCGCGAGGTGCACAACGAGATGCACGAGTTGTTCGCTGCCGCTGGCCTGCCGGGCTTGATGATCGCCAACACCCAGCCCGATGGCGGTTGGGGCAATGCGGCCGGCTCGGGCGTGGGCCAGATCCAGATGACGGCCTGGGACGCACTGCGGCTGATGTGGCGGCTGGACGCTGATGCGCCCGCCCAGCCCACGCTGATCAGCCCCGCCAGCCGCGAAGTCATCCGCCGCGCGCTCGATGCACAGAAGCTGCACCACAACCTCAGCAGCGAGTCGCTGCGAGCCTTGCCGGGTTGGGTGCCCGGCATTCCGGCGCCCCCAGCAAGTTATGCCCACAAGACCGGCAACACGCAGAACTACGCCAGCGATGCCGGCATCGTCCACGACGGCGACCTGCACTACCTGATCGCGGTGACCACCAGCCTGGGCATGCGCTACGCACCGCATCCGGAGGCTTCGACGACCTGGAAGCTGCCGGCCCTGGGCGCAGCCGTTCACCAATGGCTGAAGACGAATTCCTGATCCCGCCGCTGCGCCCGGGCGCATGCGTCGCCGTCATCGCGCCGGCCGGCCCGCCCAAGCCAGGTCGGCTCGATTCAGTTGAAGGCTGGTTGTGCGAGCGCGGTTATCAAGCCCGGCTGCTGCCAAGCTGCTTCGGCCCGCCACCGCTGGACTTCCTCGCCGCACCCGACGTCGTGCGCCTGGCCGACGTGCACACGGCCTTTGGCGACCCGCAGTTCGACGCCGTGCTTGCACTGCGCGGCGGCTCCGGTTGCATCCGGCTGATGGATGGCATCGACCTCGGCCTGCTGGCGCACACGCGCAAGTTGCTGATCGGCTACAGCGACCTGACCGTGCTGCATGCACTGCGCAGCCAGGCGGGCATCCCGTCCCTGCACGCGCCGATGCCGGCCAGCGACTGGGGCCTGCCCGGCGCGCAAGCCGACACCGATGCGCTGTTCGAGGGCCTGGCTCGCGGTTGGCGCGTCGGTGACGTCATCGGCCAGGCTCCGCCACATGCGCTCAGCCACGGCGGCAGTGCGAGGGGCCACCTGATCGGCGGCAATCTGGCGATGTTCTGTGCGTTGCTCGGCACGCCTTATCTGCCCGATGCCGACGGCGCCTTGCTCTTCATCGAGGACATCAGTGAAGAGCCCTATCGTGTCGACCGCATGCTGAGCCAGCTGCGCCTGGCCGGCGTGCTGGACCGTATTGCAGGCCTGGTGGTTGGCAGCTTCAGCGGCGCTGAGAGTCCCGACGCCGTGCTGGCCGATCACCTCCCGCGTCTGCGCTGCCCGGTGCTCGCCGGCTGGCCTTCGGGCCATGGTCAGCCGAATCGGCCGCTGCCGTTGGGCGTAGCCGCCGAGATGGCCGTCGCTGCCGGCACGCTGACCCTCGTGTGAACGGCCTTCTCGACTGCGAAGCAGCCGAGTGAGGAGGGCCAGTCGCGCGCCGCCAGGCGTGCCGCGCTTGCGCGGGTTGGGCCGCCTCGCGGCACAACTGGCACTCATCAAAAAAACAGCCCCGACACAGGCGGGGCTGGAAACCGGCTTCCGGGGCCGGCAGGGAGTCAGAGGGGTCAGAACATGCGGTACTCAAGGCGCAGCGTGAACGAGCGGCCGCGCGGGTCGGCCACGCGCGGTTCCCAGCTGGAGCCGGCGCCGGTGTTGGTGTCGTAGGTGACGCTGAACGGCGGGTCTTCGTTGAGCAGGTTCTTGATGCCGGCCGTGATGGTCAGGTTCTTGATGCCGCCGTAGGCCAGGCTGGCGTTCAGGATGGAGTAGGCCCCCACGCGCGGGTTCCAGTTCGCCGGCGTCACGGTGCCGTTAGCCACGCCGGGCAGCACGAAGTCCTGGTAGCCGGTGCGGTAGACATGCTGGAACGTGGCCGCCCAGTCGCCCTCGGTGCGGGTCAGCGTGGCGGTGTGCTTCCAGCGGATGCCCAGGTCGCCGGCGCGGGTGAAGCGGCCGACCTCGCTGCTGCCCATCGGCGCGCTCGGCACCAGGCGCGACTTCTTGTCGAGCAGGTAGGACACGTCGAAGCTGCCCGTCCACGCCGCGCCGAAGGCGTTGGTGTTGCCGCGCAGGCCCAGTTCCAGACCCTTGGTGTTGGTCTCGCCGGCGTTCACATAGCGGGTGTCGACGGCGAGGAGCTTGCCGCTGCCGTCACGGATGAAGTTGTCCTTGAAGTACTGGTAGTTCTCGGCCAGCGTCGTCAGGCCGAAGGACTGGATCGTGCCGGTGCGTTCGATCGACCACCAGTCCAGGCTGGCCACCAGGTCTTTCGTTGGCTGGAAAACGACGCCCGCGCTGTACATCTTGGCCTCTTCAGGGCCCAGCGTCGATTTGCCGCCGAACAGGGTGCTGAAGTCGCGCACGGACTGGCAGCCCGGCGTGTTGGAGACGACGCGCGAAGAGCAGGTGGCCGGGTCGGTGAAGTCGGCGCCGACGAAGGTGCTCTCCGTGATCGGGTCGAACATCTGCTTGAAGGTCGGCACGCGGAAGCCCGTGCTGTAGGCCCCGCGGAACAGCAGCTGCTCGGTCGGGTTGTACCGCAGCGAGACCTTGGGGTTGGTCGTCGAGCCGAAGCCGGTGTAGTCGTCGCGACGGATGGCGCCGGTGATCTCCATGTCCTTCATGACTGGCACGGCCACCTCGGCGAACACTGCCTTGATGGTGCGCTTGAGGGTGCCGGCCGTGGCCAGTGCGTTGTCGAAGGGCACGTTGAAGATCTGTGCGGCGACGGTGTTGGCATTGGAGCGCTGGTCGCCGTCGAACTTGTACTTTTCGGTGCGCGAGTCAACGCCCAAGGCAGCCATCACCGTGCCGCCGGGCAGCTTGAACACCGGGCCCGACACGGTCGCGTCGGCCTGCTCCATCGTGAATTTGCCGCCGTACAGCGTCACGCCCTCGGCTTTGATGGCGTCCAGCGCCTTCAGGGCCTCGGGCGTCTGCGTCAGCGAGAAGGGATTGAGCACGCCGGTGTTGATCAGGTCGGCGAAGGGCTGCCAGTAGTGATAGCCCTTGCCGACCGTGGAGCTGCCTTTGCTCTCGGCGCGCGAGAAACCGACGCGGTAGTCCCAATCGGTGAGGAAAGGCAAGGCACCGTCCGCGCCGACCAGGAAGCGCGCGGTGTCGGCCGTGGTGTCGATCTCGCGGTTGCCGCAGGGCATGCAGCGCCAGCGGAAGGCCATCGGCAGGCCGCGGTTGGCCTCCAGCGCCGGGAATGACTTGACCAGCGCGTTGAACACGTCGTTGTAGCCTGCGCCGGTGCTGGGGTAGCGCAGGTTGCGGAAGGGGCTGGGGTAAACAGTGCCGGCCAGATTGATGGTGGCGGTGCCCGAGCCGCTGGTGATCTGGTTGGGCGAGAAGCTCTTGGTGGACTCGGCCCGGCCCAGCACGGCCTCGCCGAACACGCGGTGGTCGCCCAGCTTGAAGGTCAGGCGGCTGACGAGGTTGGTGTTCTTGATCGGCTGCTGGATGACGGCGGCACGGCCGGTGTCCCAGGCGCAGCCGTACTTGGACGCCGCGGTGGCCCAGAGCGTCTCCTGGTAAGGGCTCATGCCATCCACCGACGAGCAGCCGGCGCCGCCGGGCAGGTCGAGGATGTTGATGCCGTTGACGCGCAGCGCCGGGTTGGCGAAGTCGAACGGCCCGGCGGTGTTGTTGCCACCCTGGCTGAGCACGTTGCCCAGCGCAGCGCCGGTTGGCGTGGTGCCGGCCACAGCGAACAGCGTCGCAATCGGCGTGCCGCGCGTGTCGGGCGACAGGCCGCGATCGGGCTGGTAGGTGTTGACGAAGTCGCGCTGGTCGCCGCGCAGCACCTTGTTGTCGCGCACTGACAGCGAGGCCAGGAAGTTGAAGCCCTGCGTGTCGAGGTTGCCGTAGCCGGCCGTCACCGAGGCGCCGTAGATCTCGCCGCCTTTTTGCTGCGGCACGTCGGCCAGCGCGTTGATCGTCACGCCGCTGTAGTTCTGGCGCAGGATGAAGTTGATGACGCCACCGATGGCGTCGGTACCGTAGATGGCCGAGGCGCCGTCCTTGAGGATCTCGACGCGGTCGATGGCGGCGAAAGGAATCTGGTTCAGGTCGACCGTGCCGCCGTTCAAGCCGTGGGCCGCCACGCGGCGGCCGTTCAGCAGGATCAGCGTTGCATTGCTGCCCTGGCCGCGCAGGTTGGCGCTGCTGGCGCCGTTGTTGCCGCGCGCGGCGCCGTCCACCACGTCGGCATTGCCGGCCAGGTTGTCCAGGCCGTTGCCGTTGATGTTGAGCTGCATGATCATCTGCTCGGCCGACGCGATGCCGGCCCGCTCCAGCTCACGCCGGCTGATCACCTGGATGGGCAGGGCACCCTCATCCTTGATCCGCTTGATGCTGGAACCCGTCACCTCGACGCGCTCCAGTCGCGCGCTGTCGTTCTGCGCCAGGGCAGCGCCGGTATGGCCGGCGAGGCCGACGATGGCGAGCTGGGTTGCCAGACGATTCAACTTCATCTCAAGGACTCCTGCATGTGATTCGATTGCCGCCGATGTTCGCTGGCGCGCGGGGGAGCGCCCAGGGGGCCGCACCCCAGGTGTTGCGCGCTGTTCAATGAATGCTTGTGCGCTGCACATAACCTGCGGGAATGCGTGCTGATGTGAAAGCACGCGCACGGTGCGCGGCGGCCCTCATACAGTGCCGGCGGAGGTTTTCTTCATGCGATTGATCACTGAGGCCGATGTCGCGGCCGTACTCGACCCGGACAGCGCCGTGGCCGCCCTGCGTGCCGCCTTTGCCCAGCACGGCCGCGGCCAGGCGCAGGTGCTGGCCCGCCACCGTGCCACCGCCACGCAGGGCGGCGCCGCGCTCGCGATCAGCGCGATGGGCGCCATCCTCGACGCCGACGGTGAGTTGCCGGCGGTGCTCGGCACCAAGGTCTATTCGGCGCGCAACGGCAAGTACCACTTCCTCGTCAGCCTATTCTCGGCCGAGACCGGCGAGGCGATTGCGACGCTGGAGGCCAACGAGTTCACGCGGCTGCGCACGGCCGCGGCCAGCGCCGTGGCGGCCGACCTGCTGGCTTTGCCAGAGGCCAGGACGTTGGCCGTCTTTGGCGCCGGCATCCAGGCGCGAGCCCATGTCGAGGCGCTGACGCGGGTGCGGCGCTTCGAGCGCGTGCTCGTCTGCGCGCGCAGTGGCGGCGAGGCCTTCGCGAGCGACATCGAGGCGCAGATCGGCTTCCCGGCCCAGGTTGTGGACGCCGCCACGGCGGCTGCCGAGGCCGAGGTGGTTGTCACGGCGACGCGCTCGGCCACGCCTTTGTTCGGCGGCGCTCTCGTCAAGCCCGGTGCCTTCGTTGCCGCGGTTGGTTCCAGCACGAAGACGGCGCGCGAGCTGGACGATGCGTTGCTGGCCCGTGCGGCCCTGGTCGTCGTTGAATGGCGCACCGCCGCCGAGCTGGAAGCCGGCGACATCGTGCAGGCCGTGCCGGGCGTCATCGCGCCCGAGCGGCTCGTTGAGCTGGGCGAACTGATCGTCAGCCCGCGTCCGCGCGAGGCGCAGGACATCGTCGTCTACAAGAGCGTGGGCATCGGCCTGGAGGATGTGGCCCTGGCCCGCTTCGTCGCTTATTCCCTGGGGCTGTGCTGATGCGCGCCTGGCTACTTGCTGCCGCGCTGGCCTTGGCCGGCTGCGCGACGACCTCGGTGCCCGACCCCGTACAGGCTGCGCTGGCCAAGGCCGGCCTGCCGGCGGAAAGCCTCGGCTTTGTGCTGCAACCGCTGGACGGCTCTCGGCCGGCCTTGAGCCAACGCGCCGACGCGGCGATGGCGCCGGCCTCGACGATGAAGCTGGTGACGGCGACCGTCGCCATGGACAAGCTCGGCATCAACCACCGCGGCCGCACCGAGCTGCTGGCAGGTTCGGTTCCTGTCGGAGGGACCATTGACGGCCCGTTGATCCTGCGAGGAGGCGCCGATCCCGACCTTGACTGGCCGGCGTTGTGGTGGCTGCTGCGCCAGCTGCGCGAAAGCGGCGTGCGCGAGATCCGCGGCGGCCTCGTCATCGACCGCACGCTGTTCAAGCCGACCCGTTTCGACGTTGGCCTGCCGCCCTTCGACGATGCCCCCGAGTTCGACTACAACGTCATCCCCGACGCCTTGCATCTCAACGGCAGCCTGCTCGACTTCGAGCTGCAAGCCATGGCCACCGGCGTTACGGCGCGCGCCCTGCCGGCCCTGCCAGGGCTGAGCGTGGATGCGAGCTCGATGACCTTGTCAGCAAGGCCGTGCAAGGACTGGGACGAGGATTGGAAACCCGCTCTTGTCCAGCCCGCCAGCGAGGGCTGGGCGCTGAAGCTGCAAGGGGCCTTCCCGGCTGGCTGCCATCAGCGCGCCCCGCTGCAGATCGTCGACCGGCAGTGGCTGGCCACACGGGCCGTGCGCCAGCTCTGGGCCGAACTGGGCGGCAGCATGGGGCCGGGTGACGCCGAGGCGGCCGCGCCGGCCGGTGCCGTCGTGCTGGCCACGCACCGCGGCCGGCCGCTGGCCGAGGTGCTGCGCGGGGTGATGAAGCGCAGCGACAACGCGCTGACGCGGCTCATCTACCTGCAGCTCGGCGCCCAGGCGGCGCAACCCGGCGAGCCGACGCTGGCGGCGTCTGAGCGTGTCGTGCGCGACTGGCTTGCCGGCCATGGCGTCGACACGGCAGCCCTGGTGCTGGACAACGGTTCGGGCCTGTCGCGCGGCGAGCGGGTCAGCCCGGCCCTGCTGGCCGGTGTGCTGCGCGCGGGCCAGCGTGGCGCCCAGGGGCCGGAACTGCTCGGCACCCTGCCCATTGCCGGTGTCGACGGCACGCTGTCACGCCGCCTGAAGGACGGCCCGGCCACGGCCCGAGCGCGGCTCAAGACCGGCACGCTGCGCGATGCCGTCGGCCTGGCCGGCTTCGTGCCGGACGCGTCGGGCAAGCCCTGGGTCTTCGTCGCGCTGCTCAACCATCCCGAGGCTGCGGCCAAGGGGCGGCCGGTGCTGGATGCGCTGGTGGAGTGGGTGGCAGGGCAGCGCTGAAGGCTTGATCCCGAGCGGCGTCAGGCGGCGGCGTTTGTTGGCCGACTGACCGCGCTGCAACACGACCCGTCGACATCACGCCGGATCGTGTGTGTCAATCGCCTTGCCGAACCCCTAGTTGGAAAGTTGCTTAAGCCGCAGCGTCACCTATGTTTTCTGCTCGGCACCCGGTTAGGTATCGGGCGCCATGCCAAGGCAACAGGAGATCGCGATGGCTAGATTTGCAGGGTTCAGGCAGGCGGCATTGGCATTGGCCGCGACGTGGTTCGCGACAATGGTGGGGCAAGCGCACGCGATGACCCGGGAGGTCGACTTCAACGTGCTCAATGCCACAGCGACGCTCCAGGGAACGTTCGGCTCTGGCGACACGCTGATCGTCGACACGGTGGTGACGCAGGAAACCGGCGCGCTGTCGCAGAGCGTCACGTTCACGCTAGGGGCGGGCATCACCGGCTTGACCGGGCGTGCGGTGTGGGAGATCTCGACTGCCGCCGGCCCGGGGCCGCGCCTCGTCGGCGTCAACATCGACATCTTCGATGCCAGCAACACCCTCGTTATCAGCGATGCGTTCGGTGGTGTCCTGGGCGGATACGCCGTGTCGGCCTTCGACGGGGCCATCGGTCCCGGCACCTATCACCTGGTGGCCAATGGCACTGCAGTGCGCGATGCGGTGCTCAATATTTCCATCAGCGCGGTTCCCGAGCCGCGCACCTACGCGTTGCTGCTCGCCGGGATTGGGGCGGTGAGTCTGCTGGCGCGCAGGCGGCGCTTGGGTTGAGGTGCTTGGGCGTGCGGCAGGCGGTCCGTCGCAGTTGCGTCGGGACGTCCCCACCGCGACGGCAGCGCCTTCATCGGGCAAGCCAGCGCAAGGACTGAGGGCGCCGCCGGGGAGGCGGCTTCGGCCGTGGCCCTCAGGCGACGGCCGGCGCCAGCAGGCGCAGCGTGACGGCGTCGGCATCCATCTGGGCCATCGCTCCCACCGGCACGGTCAGCTTGCGCTTGATGTGGCCGATGGCTGCGCCGCGGAAGACGGGGATGTTCAGAGGCAGGAAGTAGTCGTCGCCGGGCTCGCGCGTCGTGAAGCGAGCCCAGCCCGACGCCGACCCTGTGTTGTCATCCCGCAGTGCTCACCGGCGACCGTCTTCGTGCCGATCGGGCGTTGAAATCCATGCGTAGACGCTTGCGACGCAATGGCCACAGGCGCGGGCGCTTCGTGCCGCCGCCTGAGCTGCTCGCGGCGAACGCGCGGAGGCGGGATTCCATCGAAACGGGAGCGACGTCCAGGTTTTGCGTGATGGTCCTACGATCCCAATCCCAGCCGGGATATCTCTATGCGCTTGTCGCTACTGTCGCTACTGTCGCTCCTCATCGCCTGCCTGACGATCCAGCCCGCGCCAGCGCAGGCCGACGCGGCCGATGCGCCAGTCAGGGTCAGTTTGTCGGTCAAGAGTGGCCGGGCGGCGTTCAAGGCCGGCGAGCCCATTGCGCTGGATCTGAGATTCCACGCGCTGCAGGCGCCGGAGCGCATCGTCACCAATTCGCTGGGCGACTACCTCTCTGACGAGGTCGTCATCACGGCGCTTGAGGGCAGCCCTCCCGCCGCGATCGATCACGAGCGCTGGATGCCGCAGCAGCACGACGTGATCAACCGGCAGGCTGTGCCCGAGGGGCAGGAGTTGTCGCTACCGCTGGTTCTCGATCAGCGGTACCGCTTCGATCGCCCGGGGCGTTATTCGGTGCACGTCGTTACTCGGCGGGCGGGACGCAAAACACTCACCACGAACGACGTCACGTTTGCCGTGGAGATGCCGTCGCCCGATGAGGATGCGGCGCGCGTCCGCATGCTGGCTGCAGAAATCACCGGTGCGCGGTCAGGGCGCAAGGCGGCGGCGGCCGTGCAAGCGCTGGCCCAAATGTCTTCCGATGCCGCGACGCAGGCCAAGCTCGATCTGGTTCTCGAACCGCAAGGCGCTCATCCGTACCGCATCGACATCCTGCGGGGGCTTTGGCATGCCAGCGACCGTCAACGAGTCATCGAGGCGCTTGAGAAAGCCGTCATGGACCCGGCGCCGGCGCGCACGGATCTGATCGACGACCTCGTGCTCCTGAAGAGCAGCGTCGAGGCTTCATGGCCGGCGGATTGGGCGGCGGACGCCGCGCTCAGCAAGCGCATCCGCGCGACGGCGCTGCATCGGCTCGCCGCGACCCTGCCGCTGCGCGATGGGGAGTCCCGTCTGCAGGCCAGCTGGCTGGTTCTCGGACCCTTCCGCGGTGACGCAGCGGCCATGGATGTGGCCGACTTTGTCGTCGCTCGGGATTTCATCGCCGCGCATCTCGACAAGTTGCAAGGCTACCAACTGGTCGGCTTGGCGCGCGACTTCCGTGGCGCCTTCGACGGCCTCGCCATCGTCGCCGCGTTGCAGCACTACCTGGACGCGCACCCGGACGACGCCAACGCGCTGAGCCTGGCCGTGAACCAATATCCCGACCTGGCCCAGCCATATGTCGTCCGCCACGCGTGCGGCGATCATCCGATGTATTTCGAGCAGGTCCGGGACTTGCCCGTGGCGACGCTGGCCGGTGTTGACGATTGTCTTCGCCGCAAGCTGCTGAAGGAGGCGCCGACAGCGGCAACAACCTCCGGTCAGATCGGGCTGGGTGTGACCCTGGCTTTCGTGGCGCGTTTCGCCACACCGGATCTGATCCAGGACGTCGCCCGGCTGATGCCCTCGCTTCAGGGGCGCTGGTTGCCCAATGCCAGAGCTGCCGCGCTTGTCTACCTGATGCGCTGGGACCCCAAGACCTATTCGGCGCAGTTCGAGGTCGCTGCGCAACAAGACGAGGGCGATGTGATGAGCTACACCGCCAAGGTCACCAGCCACTTACCCGCTGACGCGATGCGCGCCTTTTATCGCAGGACTCTGGAGAACGGTTCCGCGCACGACACGGCGCAGGCGGCGATGGTGCTGGCCAGCATCGGCGCAGCGGACGACCGGCCGTTGTTGAACGCGCGCCTGCAGCGCCTGCGCGAGGCACTGCGGGCGGGCCGAGGCTCTCATGATGACGAGAACCTGGAGGCGTCCTTGGTCTTCGCGATCCTCGACGGCTACGGCTGGCCGCGGGAGGAAGGTCTTGCGCTGGTGGCGACGTGCGTTTCCTCTTTCTGCAAGACAAGCTTTCACGTTCAATGACCTGCGCTGGGGTGCGTGACAGTCGATCCGGCGCCTTCGGGATGCCGGAGCTGTTGCGTCATCAAGAAGCCGTAAGCGGTAATGCTCAGGCTGGCGTGATGATGGAAGCCCCGCCAGCCTCTGCCTTCGTAGTGCCCCAGCCCCAGCTGCTGCTTGAGGTCTTGGTAGTCGCGCTCGATGCGCCAGCGCATCTTGCCCTCCAACACCATGCTGGATGCGCTCGTGAACTGGGTGGCGGTGCAGCGCTGACGGCGCGGGCCCTGCGACCGTCGCTGGTTCACTGCGCCGGTGGCGACGCCAGCGACCGAGCCACGACCGCCTCGTTGCGCGCCATCACCGCCGACCAATCGAATTCCAGCCGCGCACGCGCCAGCCCGTTGTGAGCCAGGCGGCTGGCCTGCGCCGGTGTGCGCAGCAGGGATCTGATCGCCGCGGCCAGCGCCTGGGCGTCGCCCGGCGCCACGAGCAGGCCGTTGTCGGCGTCACGCAGCACACTCGGCGTTCCGCCGCTGGCGGTGGCCACCACGGGCACGCCGGCGGCGTTGGCCTCGCACAGCACGCGGCCCATGGTCTCGACGTCACGCGCGCCGGCGTGGTGGCTTTCGTAGCTGGCCAACGCAAACACGTCGCTCGCCCAGTAGTAGCGGGCAATCTTTTCGTGCGGTACACGGCCCTCGAAGCGCACCACGTCAGCCAACCCCAGGCGCGCGCAACAGGCCTCGTAGGCTCGGCGGCGGCGGCCGTCGCCGACGATCAACAGGCGGATGGCCGGGAATTCACCGCGCAACCTGGCGAGGGCATCGAGCAGAACTTCAACGCCCTTCTTTTCGACGAGCCGGCACACCGTCAGCACCACCTGCGCAGCCTCGGGCACGCCGAGCTCCGCGCGCGCGGCAGCCCGCGCACCGGGCGGCGGGCGGAACTCGCCAGCGGCGACCCCACCCGAGACGACCTCGATCCGCTCGCCCGCCACGCCAATCGCCCGCAGCAGGTTCGCCGTGTAGTCGCTGTTGGCCAGGATGCCGTTGTGGGCCACCGCGGCGTGGCGCATCACTCGTTGGCGGCCGTCACGGAACAGGCGGTCGACCCAGTCGGGATGCTGGCCATGCTCCAGCCACCAGCTCAGCGCACGCTGCATGGCCGCCGAACCGATGGCCCGGCTGCCCCAGGGATAGGGATAGCCCAGCCAGGGCCGCAGCACGTCGTTGCCCACCGAGCGACAGACGACCGGTACGCCGGCGCGCGAGCGCAGCAGGCCGTAGAACACGGTCGATGCATAGATCGCATCGGGCCGGAACACGCGGATGCGTTCCAGCAGCAGCTCCTGGTTGTGCCAATAGCCCAGCCGCGACAGGACCCGATGCACCGCATGGGAGCAGCCCCCGTCGAACGCGCGCGCGGCCTCGGCCATGGCCGGGTCGGTCACGCGATAGGTCAGCACTTCCACGCAGGCGGCGTGGCGCGCGAAGTGCGCCGCCAGATACCTCGCGTGCGTCTGCATGCCGCCGATGGCGGGCGGCCATTCGGTGAGGATGAGCAGCAGGCGGGGTCCGCTGGCACGCATGCGGCAGTCTGGGGGCCGGGCGCCGGGGAACCTAGGCCACGGCCGGGCTCAGCAGCCGGATCGTTCCCGCGTCGGCATCCATCTCGGCCGGCGCACCGACCGGCACGGTCAGCTTGCGCTTGATGTGGCCGATGGCCGCACCCCGGTAGACCGGCACGTTCAGCGGCAGGAAGTAGTCGTCGAACACCTCGTCCAGTGTCAGGCTGCCGTAGCCCTCGCCGGGCTCGCATTTGGTGAAGCGGCCGAGCACGACGCCGCTCAGTTGCGACAGCGCGCCGGCCAGGCGCAGCGTGGAGAGGCAGCGGTCGATGCGGTAGATGTACTCGTTGATGTCCTCGAGAAAGAGCAGGGCGCCACGGCAATCGGGGAAATAGGCCGAGCCGGCCATCGACGCCAGCACGGTGAGATTGCCGCCCACCAGCCGGCCTTGCGCCTTGCCGGGGCGCACGGTGGTGATGCGCTCCTCGCGGGCGATCAGGTCGTCCACCGGCTTGACGACAGGGTTGCGCAGCACGGCGGCCTCGGCATTCATCGCGATGGCCTTGAAGCTTTGCACCGAGTAGTCGTTCCATTCCGACACGGCCACGGGGCTGTGGAAGGCGACGAGGCCGGTCTGGCGGTGGATGGCGTTCACCAGGCAGGTCAGATCGCTGAAGCCGCCGAAGAATTTCGGCTTGCGACAGATCAGCTCGTAGTCGAGCTTGTCGACGATGCGGTTGCAGCCCGAGCCGCCGGTCATGGCGAGGATGCCGGCCACGGAATCGTCGGCAAACATGGCGTTGATGTCGGCGGCACGCTGGGCGTCGGTGCCGGCGAAGGGCCCACGGCGTGCGGCGACGAATTCGCCCGGCTTGACCTTGAAGCCCAGGGCCTGCAGCACCTCGACGGCCATCTTCAGCGGCTCGCGCTCGAAGGTGGCGTTGGCGGGGCTGACGAGGCCGATCGTGTCGCCCGGGCGCAGCCGTGGCGCGAGCAATGGCCCGCCCGCGGCGCGCACCGGTTGGGCGGCGGCCAGCAGGCCGGCCGTGGCGGCGCTGAACTGCAGGAGTTGACGGCGTGACGGGTTCATATCGCTCGCAAACAATCAGAGATGAGGGGCTGGCCGCGTGCTCGGTCGCGCGGATTCGACGATTTGCGCGGCATTGTGTGCGCCCTGGCGGCATCAGCTGCCGCGGCCTGTTGCCAGTCGCGTGCAAGGGCAGGCACGGGTGGCTGTCCTCAAGGTGAATTTTTCGGGGCCTTCGAAGGATTGACGCTATGGCCGTAGCCTCGCTATGTTGCGCGATCTGCGAAGAACAAGACGAGGAGAAGCTCATGAAGCATGCACTCACCTGGCTGCTGCTCACGCCGATGCTGCTGGCCGGCTGCATCAGCACCACCCCCCAGGCCAGCCTGGACGACACCAGGAACTGCACGGCCATGGTGGCCGGGGGCTTTCGCAAGGTGGCCGACGAGCGCGGCGAGCGCTTCAATGGCAAGGTCGGCGAAGAGGTGGCGCGCTGCCGCGGCAGCGACAAGGCCGCGGCCTTCCGCAACACGCCCTATGTCGACTGGTCCAACTACTGGGCCACCGGCGACAAGGCCACGCTGCTGCCGGGAACGAATGGCGTCGGGAGTCATCTCGGGCCCAACGGCCGCGGCGTCGACGGTGCGCTGCTGGACCTCGAGTACCAGCGCATGGAGCTGATCAAGTTCAACCTGTTCGACAACTCCGGCAGCTTTGCCGACTACGCCCTGGGCCGTGAAGGCGTGGCGGGCGCGGCCGTCAAGACCTGGCCCTCGATGCGGCTGGCGGCCGATTCACCGTTCTACGCGGCCGTGGGCGGCGACGGGCAGCAGCTCTGCCAGGGTGATCTGATCCGCTGGCGCCAGCTCAGCGGCGTCTGCAACGACATCCGCAATCCCAAGATGGGCTCGGCCGGCGCGTTGTTCGCGCGCAATGTGCAGTTCGAGGCGACCTACCCCGACATCAGCGACGACGCCCTGGCGCGCAACCGCCATGGTGACCGCATCGCGTTGCTGCAGCCCGACCCGCAGCTGATCAGCCGCAAGCTCTTCACCCGCGCGCAGAGCGACCCCGCCAAATGCCGCGACGGGCAAGGCCTGCCCGGCAATCCGGTGGACGCCAACTGCGACTACCAGAAGGCGCCTTTCTTCAACGTGCTGGCGGCGTTCTGGATCCAGTACATGACGCATGACTGGTTCTCCCACATGGAGGAGGGCCGCAACGAACCCAAGTGGATGCCGGTGGGCTGCACGGGCGATGCGGCCAAGCTGGGCTGCCGGCCCGATGACCGCATCGACCGCGCCTTTGTCGCCGACGGCAATGCGCCGCCGCGCTACACGGCGGCTGACGGAACCAGGCCGTTGGCACGCGCCTTCCGCACCCATGCCAACAACAACACGGCCTGGTGGGACGCCTCGCAGATCTATGGCTACAACAACGTCTCGCGCCAGCGCGTGAAACGCGACCCGGCCGACCCGGCCAGGCTCCTGATGCCGCCCGGCGCACGTGGCGGCGCGGGCGAAGCCCTGGGCCAGTTGCCCGTCTTCGCGGCGAACGACCCCATCCTGCCGCAGTGGGCCGGCCAGGGCGCGGCCGCCTTCCCCGACAACTGGAGCATCGGCGTCGGCTTCTACCAGACGGTGTTCTCCCGCGAACACAACGCCTTCGTCACCGAGTTCCGCCGCCGCGCCGCGGCCACGCCGGATGCCGACTCGGGCCTGCGCGACCCGGCGAACCCGACAGCCGTGATCCGCTACCGCGACGTGTCGCCCGACGTGCTGTTCGAGGTGGGGCGCCTCGTCGTCGCCGCCGAGATCGCCAAGATCCACACCATCGAGTGGACGACGCAGCTGCTCTACGACGAGCCCCTCTACCTCGGCATGAACGCCAACTGGGGCGGCCTGTTCGAAGGGCATCCGTTCGTCGAGAACGCCCTCGAAGCCATCGTCGTGCAGAACTACGGCAAGAGCACCGACGCCAAGAAAGCCGGCCAGTGGTATTCGGCCCTGGCCTCGGGGCCGGGCATCTTTGGCCTCGGTGCGCGGGTCTACAAGGACGACAGCTTCTTTGCGCGCCATGACGCCAAGAAGGACGACATCTGGAACCTCGCCAACCCCGACCACGTGAACGGCGGCGTCAACCACTTCGGCTCGCCCTTCAACTTCCCCGAGGAGTTCGTCAGCGTCTACCGCCTGCATGCCTTGGTGCCCGACCTCATCGAGCTGCGCCACTGGGACAGCGACCCCAATCGCATCGCCGCCAAGGTGCCCGTCATCGAGACCTTCCGCGGCAAGGCCACCGGCGCGCTCGCCAACGAAGGCGCGGCCGACTGGGCGCTGTCGATGGGCCGCCAGCGCCTGGGCCTGCTGACGCTGGGCAATACGCCGGCCTTCCTGCAGAACCTGGCCATACCGCGGCTGCAGTCCAGCACCGGCAAGATCGACGTCGCGGCCCTGGACATCATCCGCGACCGCGAGCACGGTGTGCCACGCTTCAACGAGTTCCGCCGCCAGTACGGACTGCGCCAGCTGACGAGCTTTGATGATTTCATCGACGCCCGCCTGCCGGCGGATTCACCCGAACGCGCGCGCCAGCAGAAGGTCATCAACGACCTGCGCGGCATCTATGGTCAGCACAAATGCGATGCGAAGAAGGTCATCACCGCCGCGCAGAGGAACCTCGACGGCAGCCCCATCAACGACTGCCTGGGCAAGCCCGACGGCAGCCTGGTGGACAACATCGAGGACGTGGACACGGTAGTGGGTTGGCTCTCGGAGTTCACGCGGCCGCATGGCTATGCGATCTCCGAGACGCAGTTCCAGGTCTTCATCCTGAATGCGTCGCGGCGCCTGTTCAGCGACCGCTTCTTCACCAGCAGTTTCCGCCCCGAGTTCTACGGCAACCTGGGCATCGAATGGCTGATGAACAACGGCCCGACGGGCAAGCAGTTCGAGGCCAAGGAAAGCAACGGCCACCGCATCGAGGTCTCGCCCTTCAAGCGCGTGCTGTTGCGCACCGTGCCCGAGTTGGCGCCCGAGTTGGCGCATGTGACCAACGCCTTCGACCCCTGGGCGCGTGACCGCGGCGAGTATTACGGCCTGGGCTGGCAGCCGCGCCGCGGCGCGGAAAGCGACCCCGCTTTCCGGTGAACCCCTCGTCCAGTCTCGCCCCGCTGCACGCGGGCGTGCCCAGCCGGTCCCCCGAGGGGACGGCGATGCTTGCGGCATTGAGCCGCAAGCACATCGCCAGAGCGGGCCGGCTAGGGAGCGGCCCGGCGCTCGGCCCGCAAGAACGTCGGTACGTCGACCACTGAGGTGAAATCGGGGGCATGAGCTCAGACTTGCCCCCGCTGCCCCACCTGGCCCCCGGCCGCTACCGTCACTACAAGGGCGGCGAATACGAAGTGCTTCATGTGGCTCGCCATAGCGAGACGCTGGAGGTCGTGGTGGTCTACCGGCCGCTGTACAACGACAGCGGCTGGTGGGTGAGGCCTTACGAGATGTTCACCGGCACACTGGAGGTTGACGGCGTCGTGCGGCAGCGCTTCGAGCGCATCGGCTAGAGACGATGGCCGGTAGGGGAGGGCGGGTGGATGAATGAAGAAGATCAGGCGCAGGACGCGCCTGCAGGCGGGCCGTTGCTGACGGCTGCGGCGCTGGACGACGGTGCACCCGCAGTGGGTGGCGCGTCATGGCTGCGCGAAGGCGCGCGCGTGCTGGCGTTCCGCGCGCCGCGCTGGGAGGGCCTGGAGGCCGCGCCGGTGACGGTGGCGGCGCCGATCCTGGCGGGCTATCTGCTGCAGTTCATCGCTCAGCGCGTGATGATGCAGGGCGCGCCGATGTTGCTCTGGCAAGGCTTTCTCGCAGGTTGGGCGGGCATCGCCATCATGGCCTGGCTGTGCTGGGTGGTGGCGCGGTCTCGCTCGGCACAAGCGCCAGCGATGCCAAGGCCAGCCACGCTGTTTGCACTGGTTTGCATTGCCGGACTGATGCTCGGCCTGTTTTCCGGCGGTGTCTTTCTTGGGATGCGAGCCGCGCTCGATCCGTTTGAGAGCTGGCCCCTGAGCCTGCAGCTGACGGCATGGCTGGTGCCCTTGTGCTGGGCTGGCCTGACGCAGCTCGTGCTGCTGTGGCGGGCAGCGGGTTCCGGGCTGGCGCGTGGTGCTGCCCTGCTGCTGGTCCCTATCCCGCTGATGCTGAACGGCTGGCTCGCGCCGCCGACATTCTGGTGGGCCGAGCCAGCGGTCAGTGCCGAGGCGGACGCCGAACCCGAGGTCGGGTTGCCGTTGACCGACAAGACCATAGGCAGGCAAGCGCAGCTCGTCGCTGTTGCATTGCAGGGCCTGCGACCACCGCAGCCGGGCCGGGTCAACGTCTATGCAGCGACCTACGCGCCCAACGCCTCGGAAGACGTCTTCATGCGCGAGAGTGCCACCGTTGCCAAGACCATGCGCGAACGCTTCGGCGCGGACAGTCGTCTGGTGGAGCTGGTGGCCAACCGCGCCACCACTGACACGCTGCCCTGGGGCACGCCGGCCAACCTGCGCCAGACCATCGCCCGCATGGCCGCCGTGATGGACCGCGACCGGGACGTGCTCTTTCTGCACCTGACCTCGCACGGCGGCCGCGACGGCAAGCTGGCCAACGACACCTGGCCCCTGAAGACCGAGCCCGTCACGCCTGACCTGCTCAAGCGCTGGCTGGACGAAGCCGGCGTGCGCTGGCGCGTGATCTCCGTGTCGGCCTGCTACTCGGGCAGCTGGATCGCGCCGCTGGCCGGCGACGGCACGCTGGTGATGACGGCGGCCGACGCGGACCACACCTCCTACGGCTGCGGCAAGCGCTCCGAGCTGACCTTCTTCGGCCGGGCGATGTACGAGGAGGCGCTGCGCAAGACCTGGTCCTTCACCGAGGCACATGCATGGGCACGCCAGGTCATCGAGGTGAGGGAGAAGGAGGCGGGCAAGAGCGACGGCTATTCCAACCCGCAGATCAGCGAAGGCGCCGGCATCCGCGGCGTGCTGAAGCGGCTGGCGGAAGAGCGTGCGCACTGATCACGCCACCCGTATCCAGTCCATCGACCAGTCCATCAACCACGTCTTCCCGCCATCGCGCGACGCGGCCTGCTGCCAGCGGCAGCTCGTGGGCGTGATGCGGTCCCAGACGCTGCGGTAGATGACGGTCTTGCCGTCTTCCTCGGACTGCTCCTGGAAGATGCCCGCCCCGCCTTCGAAGCTGCCTGGCAGACCTTGTGCGCCCAGCTCGCCCGAAGCGGCGTTGACCCAGAAGTCCGACCACTGCGCCTTCTTCACGTCCAGCAGCCGCAGGCCCATGCCGCCGAACTGCCGTGCTGGGATGCGCAGCTCCTCGACGCTGCAGACGCCTGCAAGGATGGCGTGCACCGTGGCCTCGCCCTCGAAGACATCCCAGACCCCATTGCGACGCCTGTGGTTGAGGATCTTCCAGCGGCCGGTCAGGAAGTCGAAGTCGCCGGGCTTGCCGGGCGTGCGCGTGGCGGGTGGGTTGGCGGTCATCGCCGGACCGGGCTGGGGTTCGGCAGGCGCGGCGATGCTCGGCGTCAGCGCAAGGGCTGCGGCAGCTTGCAACAGGCGGCGGCGTTCGGAGTTGTCGGTCATGCGCATCTCGTGAGTGAGTGGAGGTGGCGCATGCTGCGCGGCATGACATGACAATCGGCGTCATGTTTTGCGGAACATCATCCAACCTGGACTCGGCTGTTGGGCGCGCCCGAGGGGGTGGCGAGGCGGGCCGCGGGCAAGGCGCGCCGACGATGTGGGCTCAAGCCCACAAGGAGAAGCAACGCAGCCAGCGGCCCGAAGCGCCGAACCAGCGGACGTGCAGCGCCTGGCAACGAGGTGGTGAGGGTGGGGGCCACGGCCACTTCATAAAGCGCCGAGGTTTTTGATGAGTAGCAAGCGGCCAACTGCCGAGTCCAGGTTTCAAGCATGCGCGCCAGCCGACTCCTCTCCATCCTGATCCTGCTGCAGCTGCGCCCGCAGATCACGGCGCCGGCGCTGGCACGCGAGTTCGAGGTGTCGGTGCGCACCATCCTGCGCGACATCGACGAGCTGTCGGCTGCTGGCGTGCCCGTCTATGCCGAACGCGGCCGCAGCGGTGGCTTCAAGCTGCGCGAAGGCTTCGCGACGCGACTCAACGGCTTGCTTGGCGACGAGGCCCAGGCCCTGCCGCTGCTGGGCCTGCCAGGTGCAGCCAGCGAGCTGGGTCTGGGCGGTGCGTCGCAGCGGCTGCGGCTCAAGCTGCAGTCGGCGCTGCCGGGCGAGTCCGCCGCGCTGGCCGGCCGGTTGCAGGCGCGGCTGCATGTGGACCCGCTGGACTGGTACCAGGGCGGCGAGCCCGCCGCGCACCTGCCGGCGCTGGCCCAGGCGGTGCTGGAATGCCGCCGCGTCGAGCTGCGCTATCTGAGCTGGAAGGGCGAACGGGATTGGCGCGCCGAGCCGCTCGGCCTCGTGCTCAAGGGCGGCAGTTGGTATGCCGTCGCACGGGCCGGGGCGCGCACGCTGACGCTGAAGGTCGCCAACATCCAGTCGCTCAGCGTCGGCGAGGAGAGCTTCGAGCGCCCGGCTGACTTCGATCTGTCGACTTGGTGGCAGGCTTCGCTGCAGCGCTTTGAGAGGGAGTTGCGGCCCGAGGTCGCCGTCATCCGCATCACCGCCGAGGGCCGCCGGCGGCTGGCCGAGAAGGGCAGCTATGCCGCCCAGGCCGTCGCTGCGGCCGTGCCCGAAAAGGCGGCGGGGCCGCAGCGGTGGGCGCGGGTCAGCCTGCCGATAGAAAGCGTGGATCAGGCGGCGCGATTGGTGTTGTCGCTGGCGCCGGAGGCTGAAGCGATAGGGCCGGTGGAGGTGAGGGCGAGGGTGGCGAAATGGGCAGGAGAGTTGGTGCGGCGTCATGCAATGGCAGAAGGAGGCATCGTGACAATCCCGGCAGCAGAAGAACCAGATCATCGTGGCCGCTGAGGTGACGGGATCAGGCTCAGAACAGCACATGCTGCTGCCCATGATCGAAGCGACGGCCGCGGTGCGCGCGCCCGACACCTTGATCACCACAGACGCCGGCTACCACTCGAACGACAACGTCCAGGCCTTGTGCRAGGCCGCCATCCCGGCCCTCGTGGCCGACAACGCGATGMGCCARCGCGACGAGCGCTTCGCMGAGCAGGCCAAGCACAAGGCGAAGGGCGAAGTGCTCGCCGACAAGCGAGCGCGAGGCGAAAGTCCCAATCCGAAGGTCAAGGGCTTCTTCGGCACARGCGACTTCGTCTTCCACGGCGACAACACCTGCACATGCCCGGCGGGCTGCACGCTGCGAAGCAGTGGCGCGCTGTACAAGGTGGGGCTGTACCTGCGGCAGGACTTCAAGGCYAGCGCCAGCGATTGCACGAGCTGCGCGCAGCGCGCTCAATGCATCCGCAAGCCAGACGCCRCGCGCAGAACGGTGGCGCTGCACACYCGAATGCCTGACGATCCTCAAGACCCGCTGCATCGCATGCGCCARGCCATCGACAGCCCCCGAGGTCGCCGGCTCTACAGCCAGCGCATCGCCACCGTCGAGCCGGTGTTCGCCAACCTGCGCCACAACAAGCGGTTGAGCCGATTCACGCTGCGCGGCAAGGACAAGGTCGGCACGCAGTGGCGGCTGTTCTGCCTGGTGCACAACATCGAGAAGATCGCCAACAGAGGCGAACGATCATGAGGAATGGGAAAGATGCGCAACGCGAGCAAGGCGCCGAGAGCGCCACGCAGGGCATTCACGAGGTCCAATCCAATCGGGCCGGCGGCTCGATGCATCAAACGATGAAGAATTCCTCAGCATCCACGGTGATCAGCCGCTGCGGGCATCGCAGAAATCGGGTTATTGCCCAGCCTCGTTATGC